>DTUY01000001.1 GCA_012963885.1 Candidatus Poribacteria bacterium
TACCATCTCCGGTACGAACCGCTTCCAAAAAAACTTGCATGCTCTCACAATGTGGCGGGTCGGGTGGGTCTTTAAGCCTTCGTTTTTCCGAAATACGACCACTGCGTCCCATTGCTGGCCCTTGAGGAAATGTCTGGTCAACCTTTTCATGATCTTGTCCGGGTTCCCCGATCCAACCAGACACACGTGGTGGACTATGTGGTGCAAGGGAAAATGTGAAATCTGCCCCGGCGATCATCAACTCATTTATGCCTCGTTGTGCTGCCCATGAGTGAATGTGAGACCCCGAAGCACCTCCGGCAAACCGAATATTAGTACATGTCGTATCTTCAATGGTGAAATCATTCATCTTTGGACACACAACATTGTTGCCAAACGTCTGCACGTGCGAAATTTCCCCTACCACCAAACGCATCAAATCGATAGAGTGGATAGCTTGATCCATAATGTGTCCGCCTGATTTCTCTTTGAGGAAAAACCAATCATCAAGCGAACGAGTCACAGCAGAAGACCCAGCTGAAATACTCTGTACAAAATTAACCGTTCTGCCTTCCATAAGCTCTCGAAATCGATCGACAGAAGGCGAATAGCGCATATGAAATCCCACACTACAAATAATGTCACTTCCATCTACCATGTGGGCTATATGTTTTGCCTCTTCAAGAGTATCTGCCGGTGGCTTCTCACAGTACACACCAATGCCTCGTTCAATAGCCAATTCAAAAATAGATCTGCGTACTATTGGCGGCGTACAGATCACCACAGCATCCAGTCCGGGTTCACGATCAAACATCTCTTCAAAATTGGTATACGGTTTAGCCCCACATCGACCTGACAGTTCTTTCGCCTTGTCCAAATCGAGATCGCACAGCCCCACAATACGGTTCCGGCCCAGAAACTCCAAATTTGCCAGATGACGGCTGGCAATATTGCCAGCGCCAATCATTCCCAAAACTAAATCATCAGACATTAATTACCTCATTACCATATCGGTCTGTAAAAGCTTGACGATGATCACGCGCTTGATCTATCAATGCCACAACCTGGCAATCTGTATGTTGCTAACTTGCTCCTGCCGAAAACATTCAATGAATCTACATCTCCTCTGAATCCCTCATAAAGTATGGTTTTCTCTCCCAAATCCATAATTCTAAAATCATCAAAGCTGTGAAATGATTTCTGCCTATTTCCTCGTACTGCTGTATCAGCGTCTTTATATCAATATTCTTCGCTCTTGGATGACCTTCATGTAGCAGGGGCACAGCTTTTTGCTTCAGGTGAGGATTTTGACCTCGTGGCCTGAATCAGCCGCCCGATAAAGGGTGTCCATAATACGCTGAACATTGAGCATTTCACCAAATCGCACTAAGGGCGTGCGATTTTGGCGTATGCTCTGGCAGAAGTCAAGACATATCTGACCGAATGCATCCGGCGGATTGGCAGGTAGCTCAGGGGTCGCATCGATGATTTCTCCCTCCTGTTCGAGTTCCAGACTCAGCGGCCGTAAACCTGCTACTCCCCAATCGCCCAAAAGCTCGGCACCACTCTGCCGAGTCCGAGGGTGCATCAGCCAGTTGCTCTCCAGGCTCATTGTCGATCCGTCAGCAAAGTGTACCAGACCGACATTGAAATCTTCAATATCGCAAGCATCGACCGGGCCTTCCCAGGTAGCAGGTGGGTTCGACATCCGACCAAATTTCCGGTAGCTGGAAGCGGTCGCTCGCACTGGTCTGGGATTGCCTAAAGCCCATAGTACAGCGTCGAGGAGGTGAATCATTGTGTGGAAGAGCACGCCGCCACCAGCCAGTGCTCGTTGATACATCGTCGGGGTCGGGGGGACATGCATGACATGGCCATGCCAGAGCCGTGCGTGATAAACTCGGCCCAGACGACCGTTGGCGATGATCCGTCGTAGTGCCTGCACCTCTGGCAGGCAACGATTCTGTAACCCCATGGTCAGCAGCTTGCCTGTGCTTCGGGCCGTTGTGATGATTTTCTCGGCTTGTGCCAAACTAACGGCTAGAGGTTTGGAGGCCATTACATGGGCGCCCACCGCAAAGGCAGCCAGCGCCGCGTCTGGATTGAGCGCCGGGGGTAGAGCCAAGCTGACGATGTCAAGAGGGTGGCGTGCGAGCATCTCACGATAATCTACATAGTGATACTCTACACCAAACTCAACGGCAACCTGTTTAGCGCGTTGCAGGTCGGCATCAGCAACGGCTACGATGCAAGCATCGAGGAGTTGACCATATCCCGCCACGTGGCCACGCCCGTGTGCGCCACAACCAATCACGCCGACGTTTAGCGGTTTCGTTTTCATTGCCCAGTCAGAGCCTCAATATTTTTCTCGGTAGTTGCATTAGAATAATTTTCCCTAAATTGCTTAAATGGTACTTGATTATTTTCTTTTGCCATTATAACCCTGTTGATGTATCTATTTTGTCATTTCGACGTCTTGATTACTCAAATCCTAAAGATTTATATAATTGAAACTGACCGTCCTTAGTTCCCCCTCCATTAAAAATCATTTACCAGAAACCCAACACGACTCTCATATAAAACCCATATCTCTCAACTAGTGACAGGGCCAGACTTAGTAATATTGGATTTACTTTTGCTTGGGGGGTATCCTCAGGTCAGGTTCCCTACAAACTGACAGCTTCACCGAATGCAATTATATTATGGCACAAGTGTTGAGCGAACTCGATATCCTTGCGCGAATAGGAAATGAATGCGTTGGCCATATTAGTTGCCCTTTGAGCCTGAAGCTGTAGGATTAGCTTTGGTATTCTACCACGACTGCGGTATCGGGGTAAAGCGGTGGGGCGCTGGCAGGAATTGTTTCTAACAAATCGGGCGGTCACGCAATGACAAGAGATGAGTCAGTAGATGATCAACCCGTCTATATCAGGCTACACTCTTCTGGGCGGTGGGTGCAATGCAAAGTTACGCTGTTCTGGAAGCTGTCCTTTTGCGCTGGAAAATTATCCGAGCAGGGATCTGAACCATATCGCTGCCACCCTTTTCCCAAGTGATCACCTTAGGCTGGGCAGGAGGCTGACAAGCCACCAGAGAAACAACCAGTACCACTAGCAACACAACAACTAATCTCTGAACCATGCATCCCTCCATTACCAGAACAGCACCAATTGCTTCATACAACCAATCCTCGTGACATTTACCCGAAATCAGATTTTTAATGTATCCATGATGTGTCCTGGAAACCTAAAGTTATAGTTTATCAAGTAAAATCTTCTCACACGCGAATGAAGCAATTCCAATAAACAAAAAACACAATGCTTCCCCAAAAATACCATACGATACCCATCCAAAATGACGACTAACCATAATCAAAATAGGGATTGCAAGACATATTATCGGTATAATTATCGGTATATTTTTAGCCATCTAGGTAGTCTCCACGTTCAGACCCAAAAATCTTTGAAACCAAGACCGCGTTCCCTTAGTAATTTTGGATTCTGCTTCATATAGCCAATCCTCGTGCCTTTATCGGCGGTTCCTGCAGCCCCGATTTAACCGTTTG
>DTUY01000002.1 GCA_012963885.1 Candidatus Poribacteria bacterium
CCCCCAGCCTTGTTAAACTTTATCTGAGCTAATCTTATTGGGGGAAACAATCTTCACAAGAGAATATAGGTAAGTAAGAATAAAGCCCCCCGCAATTATCGGTGTAGTATATGGGACCAGCCATGCAACGATTAGTGATACATTGACAAACAAGATCGCTGATGCCGATTTAGTTTGATTTCTGATCAAATAAGGCATTGGGTATTTGACAAACATGGTTATCGTGTGGACGACAAACATTGCCATCAGAGGTAAAGTCGGATCAAAATCAAATATGACAGCCAATAATATCACAAAAAGAATGTGGCGAATCAGCTCATTGGTAGGTGAGCCTGTTCCCTTGACAATGTCGGGATCAAGCCTTGAAACTGAACGGACTAAAATTGCGGCTACAGCAATCAAACCAACAAGGCCACAAATCCATCCGTAATGCACCCCAATAACCATTATTATAATGGTATGAGAAATAGCATCGCATACGTTGTCCAAACGAGCACCGAACTCACTCCTTACATTCAGTTTCCCAGCAAGCATACCATCCAAATCATCCATGATGTTATTATAGATGATCAAAGGAATTAGGAACTCGTAACCTTCCTCTGTAAATAATGCAATCAAAGGGAGCACACCAAGGATGGAGACAATGTTTGGTATGTTCTTGTAAATGTTGAGTCTAACGGAATTGGGCATTTATGTTTCAGCTTAGCCTGCTAGTTGGAATCTAGATTGCTGCAAGAGCATTTCACAGTTTTGGAGGTCATCTGTTGTATCTATTTCGTACCAACGATCCATATCAAAGTAAACGCACTGAAAATTCAAACTGCCGTTGCCAACCATTTCAGAAAGAAGAGCTTCATAATAGTCATTCACTTTGCCTGCCGATATCCAAGTATCCAAGCGTTTGCAAATCCGTTTCCAGGATTCCAGTGAAAAGCCATAGATGTTTACAGTCTTATAAGTACAGCCATTCGCATTTAAATTCTCACCAAGGTTGATAGAGGCTACCCGGTCAGTCACAAAATTGTCAGTTGTAACGGTTGTTCCATTCATCCACGGTAATATTTGAGACACAGCTATAGTGTTAGGTATAAGCATTTTCTCAAGTAACGGAGCTTCAAACACCAAGTCACTTTCAATTAAAAGGAATGGTTCTTTAATTGTAGCTCTTGCTAACCACAGTGAATAAATGTTATTTGTCGTTGCGAAATCAGCATTAACAACGTATTCAACAATAATGTCCCCACTATTTTTATCCAAAAAATTTCTAATCTGATGATCAAAATAACCCACAACCACAACCAACCGCTTAAAGCTATTTTCGCGTAGGCAAGTAATTAAGCGACCCAGGATTTCAATTTCATTCACTTTGGTCAGACACTTAGGCATGTTGTCAGTGAAGGGTTTTAATCGGCTTCCCGTGCCAGCTGCAAGTAGCAGGGCTGTTGTTATTCTGGTTGTGTGATCCATCTTCTCCATTCTATCTTTTCCTTTCTTTCTGTTTAAACTATAATCCCCACTATCAACGCACAGCGTTGTAGTATTCAGCAGATACTCTACCTTCAAATGATCTGTAGAAGTGTTTTATCAACGATAAAACAAAAAACTTCAGCACGAAGAGAAAGGCAAGAACTCTTTCTCTATATCAATAACTCCACCCCATTGTGTCTAAGTATGAGAGTCTTATGATGATTTTAAAAAAAACTCAAATTTTCAGGGTGTCTAAAGGGATTGCGAAGTTACTAAATTTATCAAGCTTATTTTATAAATCCGATGGTAGAATTATTATAAAGTCGAACCTTCTCATCATTTCGTCAAGCAAAGGTTTGAGCTTAGCGAACCTGGAAGGAGTAACTCCGTTGATCATGTCTTGTCCGATAAGGGAATCAATTCCCGCTCGCTTCGCGAGCTTGTTATTTTTTATTCCGTCACTCGCCCGAGCATGTTCGGTTTTTTTCAATCCAGGGAGTGCTCGCCATGAAGCAGTGCTGGCGCTCACTTCATGCCTCGCGATCCCTCCTAACCGTGCAGGGAATCAAATCCCGCTCGCTTCGCGAGCCTGCATTTTTTATTTTCACGCTTACTCAAGCGAGCTTGAGCCGCGCTCAAATAAAAAATCCCGGCACCTTTGGTGCTGGGATTTGATCATCAAGTGAACCCGGAGGGAGTCGAACCCCCAACCTCCTGATCCGTAGTCAAGTGCTCTATCCAGTTAAGCTACGGGTCCTTGTTTTACAGTACAAATGTAGTTCTTTCTTCTAAGCTTCCCATCAAGCTAGATCGGATGAGAGGGGATTATTCTTTAGGTTTATAGTAGGTCATCGCGATGGGGAGAAACTCCTGAATATCGCTGATTCTCGTGTCACTGCTTGGATGTGTGCTCAGTATTTCCGGTGGCCTTGAGCCTCCCATGGCGCCCATACGCTCCCAGAATTCCACGGCTCGCTCTGGGTTGTAGCCTGCAAGCGCCATAAAAACCAAACCCATCTTATCCGCTTCTGACTCGTGCTTTCGCGAGTACTTCAGGGTTCCCAGGATTGATCCGACACCATAGGCCGTCATGAAGAGATCCTGTGTTAATTTCGGTTTATCCGACATGGCAACAGCCAAGCCAATTCCTCCAGCCTGCACCAACAAGAGTTGACTCATGCGTTCATTACCATGCCTTGCTATTGCGTGCGCAATTTCATGACCCATAACAACCGCCAGGCCAGTTTCGTCTTGTGCAACGGGGAGCAGTCCTGTATAAACGACCACTTTCCCTCCAGGCATGCACCAGGCATTAACAACATCGTCTTGCACAAGATTGAATTCCCAGGTGTAGTTTTTAACCCGTTTGGACTGGCCTTCTGTGGCGAGGAACTTTTCAACTGCTTTGGACATATTGGCTCCTACCGTTTTTACCTGCTGTGCATTGGCCTCGCTCGCGTTTACAACAGTGTTCTCGGATAAGAAAGTCTGGTAATTGGTAAGGCTCATCGACATTAGCTCACTTTCCGGCAGCATGTTCAGCTGTTTGCGTCCGGTTATAGGAACTTTTGCACAAGCGATTACAAAAGAGGCGATAAGGATCAGTGAAAAATATCGAAGCATTGTGTGTGTGTTAGTGGTACAATAGCAAATATAGAACTACAAAACCAAATACTGTGCCTCAATGTGATGAACCATTGTTGGACATATATAAATGAGGAAACCCCTTGGTAAGGGTCGTGGGCCCTGTAAAGGCAATTCCAGATCGACCATGTTGTTATTCTGTATCTGAATCCAGCGTGTTTTTTAGGTATTCTTCAACAGAGAGAATAATGCCGTCTTGAAATACCACAACGCTTGAATTTTCTATTCCCTCAGACTCGACTACAATGCGTAGCTCCTTTGCATCTTCATATCTTATAAATTCACCTACGGTATAAATGGCCTTGTCATCAATATTGTGTACTTCAATTCCAAGGTCTTTAATAGAAAAAAAAGTGGTTGCCTCATCAACAGGGACGTCTTTGCCAAACTCCCCAATCTTAACCATATACCTGGCATCACCTGCTGGAAC
>DTUY01000003.1 GCA_012963885.1 Candidatus Poribacteria bacterium
ATCCGTTAAATAGACGCCGACGTCCGACACAATCTGTCGGAGGAGTTCCCCACCCTGTCTATATCAAGCTATTTTTTTCTGGAAAGGAGTTATGTGTTACACTGTCTTGGAAGCTGATCTTTTGCGCCGGAAAATTATCCGACGCTTTGTATGGACCGCCGTTGGCATGCTGGATTATCTGGCAGTTATACGTCTTAGGTCACCCCACAGACATTCCCATCCGCCCACCATCAACGTGGAGCGTCGTTCCAGTGATGTAGGAGGCATCGTTGCTAACCAAGAAGGTAATCGCAGAGGCTGCCTCTTCAGGACCCGCTCGGCGTTTCATAATGCATGAAGAAATCGGTGTTGTTTCCAGCTCTTTCTTGCGGGCTTTCGGATCCGGATGTTGTCCATAGTGCATTTCTGTCACAATCCAGTCCGGTGCCAGAGCATTGACCCGGATGCCATAGCCGACGAACTCATAGGCCATTGTCTTGGTGGTCGAAACGACGGCGGCTTTGATTGCATCATAAACCCACTGGCCTGGACGGCCCAGAAAACCACCCTCAGAGGAGAGGTTGACAATGGCGCCACCTTCTTTCTTCATTGCAGGTAATAATACCTGTGTCATCAAAACCCAACTTCTCAAACCGATCTGCGTTTCAGATTCCCAATTGGACAACCATTCGCCGTTCTCAATACGACCCGTCCTCAAAATCGCGGCGTTGTTGATCAGAATGTGAAGAGCAGAAAACTGTTTGCCAACATCCCTCCCCAGTGCTTCAATGTTCGCATCATTCATAAGGTCGATCTGTACAAAAATAGCATTGCCTCCTGATTGTTCGATTTGGGATACGGCGTGGGTACCTAATTCTACATTCCGGTCGACAACGATAACTTCAGCTCCTTTGGAAGCCAAGCGCAAAGCTGTCGCTCGACCGATGCCAGAAGCCCCACCAGTGATCAAGGCGACTTGGCCTTTGAAGCGTTCCATGCTGTGTGAAGTTGTAGTCATTAAATTCCCTCGTACTTTTTATCTGTTCCATTATAGATCATCTGGGACGGGGAAACCAGCCCAGGAATTGGACCGCAAAGACTTCCATTTGATTCACCGACCCATGGTTCTTCGAATTAGAGACTTTCACCAAACCCAATTAGAACAACCAACAAATCCCGCATCCAACTGCTTGACACAGCCAATCTTTGTGCCTTTATCGGTAGCTCCTACAACCTTGATTTGACCGTTTGCCTCCGCTGAAAAAGCGGGGGTATCCCTAGGTCGGCACCTCGATACAGATCAACAGGCTCACGATCTCTGGATTCCAGTTCACGGTGCAGGTATTGAGCAAATTCTATATCTCTGCGTGAATAGGAGATGAATACGTCAGCAATGTCAGTTTCCCTTTGAGCCTCAAGTTTTGGACTAGCTTAGGCATTCTATCACGATTGCCGTATCGGGGTAAAGCAGTGGCTCATTGATAGTACTTAGGGACGACGATTCGACAGGATACTAGCCCAATAATCTCAGGTTACATACTTCTGCATGGTGGGATGCAATATAGTACTATGCTGCCTTGGAAGCTGATCTTTTGTGCGCTGGAATATTAGTATGTACCGCCGTGGCGTATGCTGATATCCACTTGTGGTCATCCTCGTGTCATTTAGCATAGATATGGTTAAACCAAATGTGCTCTATTTCAAGATCAACATCTTACGCGTTTTAGAGTAACCCCCCTCTTGTATCTTCATAACTCTTCAACATTATACCCACCTCGCGCAGCAGTGCTTGTGAAATCTATTGCGTTGCGGTAAAATGCTAAGTATAACCTAATATGTAAGCTCTCATCGAGCATCCGATTTTGGCTTGCTGAGATGCGCACAAAAAACAGCAAGCACTCGACCCTATTAGCCAACGTAAATCATTTTGGGAGAAAGGTCTCTTGGTTTCTTGGCTAGAATTGATGTAGAGGCTTTATTTCATCCAGAACATTGATAACCCAATGTGGCTCTGGGGGTATCAGTGTGTTGGCAATCAAAGGAGTTCAACAAAATGACAACGGTTGATACCGAAAAACAGCAACGGTTTCTCACCGATGGCTTTTTCTTGTTCGAAAACGTCCTTGATCCTCAGTTAATCACTAAGTTGAACAATATTAGTGAAGAAGTGTTGGCTCGACAAGAACAAACTCATTTCGAGGAGCAACGCACTACAGGTAGCATGGTGTTAATTAACTGGGATATGGTCTATCAATACAGCGGGATAGCAAAACTGGTGGCACATCCCAAGATGATAAAGGCCTTAGCTGAACTCGGATTTTCCCATCCTAAATTTGGCCATGGCCATATTATCAGCAAGCCACCACACAGTCCACCATTATTCTGGCATGAAGATGGCCGTTTTTGGGACGATCCAGTCAGCTACACGACGCAACCTATCCAGTGTTTCCTGATGTATTATCTGACCAACACTAGTCCAGAAAACGGCTGTTTGCGGGTTATCCCTAGTTCGCACTTGAAGCGACACTCACTTCACGACCAGTCTTTACCACGACACACCGATGAACTGAGAACTTATGCAGACCCAGATAATGTTGCTTTTCAGCAGGCGAAAGGTGAATAGATATTCCTGTTCAAGCGGGTGATTTAGTGATGGGGTTCGGTACCTTGTTTCATGCTGCTCATGCTAACCAAACGGATAATCGCAGAACGGTCCTCACCATGTGGTATTATCCCGACTTTGCCAACCTACCACAACCAACCCAAGCCACAGTGGCATACTTGGAACAAAACAACCAACCAACAGCCAAGACGATTGAGCGAAGACAAGCAATGTTGGCGCCACTCCGAATTAATTATGAAGGTGATGCCAAACCAATTGAACAGCAGTGGACACCAGGGGAAGATCTGAAGTAGGGAGATTAAGCAGAAATCAGAAAATCGTGATTCTGAAGTAATTTTCGAACAACTAAGCTTTACTGATACCCGCGCAACAGATAACTCGTGTACGGGCATCGGGTAATCCCCATAGCATCACATCAAGATTGTTCAGTTCATTGATGCATAGATTAGCAAGTAAGGTAATTAGGGTAATATCCCAGTTCCAAGATATATGAGTGTCACTAATACAAAAGCGGTCACGAATGTAATGATAAATGCTTCGCAATATTAACCAAATAGGTGAGTTAAAACAGTCCATGTTACAACAACAAAAACGATAAGGATAATGACATAGATGGGTAATCGTTTCCATAAATTCCAAATAGGCTTTAACTTCTTCAGTAGGAGCAGGTTGGCCACAATGAGGACAATTCCAAGCTTGTTTACTAACTTGACACAGACACGACATTTGCCAAGTAAATCTTCTTACATCTAGGTAGACTCCACATTTAAACCGAATAGATCTAGTTTACGTTCAGTGCTGCTGGATTACGCTACGCTTGGTCGACCTGGACCGGAGCAGCATGCTGCGGAGCATACCTCGAAGCAGGACATCTTCAAGAGGTAAAATTGATGCTGACGGCTACAGGGTCATGTTCCAAGCA
>DTUY01000004.1 GCA_012963885.1 Candidatus Poribacteria bacterium
CACATGGAATAATCGTCACAATTTCTCCTTTTCATTTACTTTCAAATGGATCATCTGCTTTATATTCAATTAGCTAATACGTCTTACTTTTGGCTATCTCCCAGTTGGTAAACTGAGTATTGATTATTGTCATATATTTTAGGTAAACCAGGCGGTATTTTTGATGACAGGACCAGATAGGACGCTCCATACTTTTCTGCCAGTTTCTGGTATTCTGTTTTCCCCAGCTTATCGAAATCCCGCCCACCCGAGCCATCCAATTTCATGTCTCGCATTCGTCGCCACCATTCGTAGGAATACTCAGCATCAAAATACTGTTGTGTGCCGTCTTTCCATTCACCAACAATTGGTCGCTGTGAAAAAATCCGAAAGCCTGTCATATATGGAGGGGTCAGGAAAAGATCAGTTTTTCTGGTGTTTTTTCGCGCCCAAGTCTGGACACCACGCCAACCTTGGCTATCGCGGTCTTCAGAATGAAATCCTTTGTAAGCCGACGGAACGATGTGAATTATAACCAACAAAACCATAATCACGAGGACAGATAATTTGTGAACTAAATTCATTGAATTGGTAAACAGTCCTATAATAATAGCGGCACAGATGATATAGATCAATAAGCGATCTTCAAAAAAAGTTTGGATCAAACTAATGATACTGTTCAAACTGAAACTGGCAGGAAAACTGTCGTGAGGCAACAAACTCCTGATTAAGATCGCTACCAAGACGAAAATTGAAATCCAAAGGAGCCGGCTGAAATAGCTCGATGGGCTTTCTTTATCCATTTCATCATCTGATTGTTTATAGCTCCTGTTGTTGTTCCTAACAAGGTTTTCAGCTATGACGGCCAATATGAGTCCTAAAACAAGTAAATTGAAATTCGATGGCAGAAATAGAGAAATGAAAATGACGGCTGTCGTAACTTTGTGTAGAACACTTTTTTGCCAGCAGTGATAAAGGTAATTAGAAATATAAATCACACAGAAGATTGTCAGGAAATTTGTACTGCGGAAGAGCTGTCCCTGCAGTACAAATTTGACCGGATAGTATTCAGAAAATATAAGTCCAATTACGCATAAGCCTCCTATGGCTAGAACAAAGGCCAGTATCTTACGATGAGGCCCCAGTCTAGGGATGTAAATAAATGATAATGCTCCTGTGGACAGAAACAGCAAATAATTGACGTAGTGTGCGCTCGACCAAGAAAGTGGAAAGCTATGATGAGAGGATCGAACCCGCAATAACCATATCCATTCATCAGTCATTTTGCCCCGGGTGGATAGTATCCAGATGATGGTTGGAGAAGCGCAGAAAACAAATATACCAACGCATTTTGCCAATTCTCTGACGCGAATCTTTCTTGAAATAACACACAATAACGAGTAACAAAGCAACATGCAAGCCGCATGACCTGCAACTAAGGTATGAAAATTTAAACTAATGCCCATAATTGTATAGGCGATAGCATACTTTTCCTTTAAAAAGAGATAGATTGCCAACAATACAAATGCTAAAGTAAAGAATGACGGATACAGACCAGTAAAATGAATTGAACTACCGCCCAAGACAATTTTTCTGGTGGCCATCAATGCCAGACACAGAATCGCGCTTTTTTCGTCAAATAGAAATCTAGAGATATGATAAAGCATAGCGAAATAGAAAAAGTAGGACAAAATGTGAAGGACGAAATAGAGCGCCTCTCTGTTACTGATAGCCTTGATTAGAAGTGTCATCAACCTAGGATAAAAGCTGACGTATCCCTTCTCCGTTTCTAGCATCGGGTCATCTGGATATAGCGTTGGATCCATAAAGCGATTCATGATAGAAAGCTGAATAGAATGATCAGAGACACCAAATTGGTAACCATGCCAGAGAGGTTGCACCACAGCAAGCAGAAAAAGAACAGTCAGGGTGTCAATTGGAATGCGTTTTACCCATGCCAATCCTATAACGACCGCGTTCATCATGATGCCTTTAAAATCTTTGTTATCCATTATTTTCCAACCCAGTCATTTTCTTATTAAAACTTTTGCCTAAATGGCACTTAAATGAAATTCCTTTAGAATTGTCTGTTACTGAAGTCTAACTCTTAAATGACTGGAATATTCTAGTATTATAACATCTTAATATTATCAACAACTTTGAAGAAACCACTTGGAATGGAGCGAATTTAAGTAGGAATTGAACGTCAATCTGAACAGCATTTTTTACATTTAAGCATCACCCGAAATCCGTCAAACCAACGTATAAAATGTCAACATAGGTGTTGTGCCAGTAACCAAAACGCTCGGTGGAGGCAAAAGGAGAAAGACCAGTTGTGGAATTCGAAATCGGAAGGAAGAGATCCTCACACTAGGACACCACAATACCATATATACAGATAAAAAATCGAAAGAAGATAACAATCCACGTAAACTCGATTGAATATTTAGTGTCTAAATCAGAATTTCTTTCGGTCAACCCATAGAAACAACCGACTGTATAGTGAGGTAAAATCTAAGGCATATTAATATAATCAACTTACTACTATGGAAAAACAATATATCAGGATTTAGTATGACTATGCTAATCTAACAACCGTCCTATTTGTTTACAAAAGTATAACGATATGTTAAAATGGATGTATGTCTAACTTGGAAAAGCTGTCACCCAATTTAGACAATAATCGGTAAAAGTATCGATCAGGTGATTTTCGTTTCTCAACGTGTTTTCTGCCCATAGGCAACCTTTTGAAATCGATTGTAACAACTAAGTCATTAATTAGGATACTCATAATCTACATATATAAAAGGAGATATGATGATGAGTCAAGAACTTGAACTTCACGGCACATTACAGTTGCGCTCAGCAGCATTAGAGGATGCAGAAGAATTACAGACTTACTGTTTTCCCGACCAATCTGTCCAAGAAGTAACCGACCACTTGGCTGAGGATCTAGAGAAGAGGAACAGGGACGAAGTCTATCGTATTGTGGCTGAAACAGGTGGTCACTCAATCGGGCAAGTACGCATCGAGCGGAGTGTTCTTGAAAATACTACCGCAACCATTGGGGACCTAAAGGTGTTAGCACCATTTCGGGCCTTTGGTGTATCAACCATGTTAATCGAATACGCAGAACAACTAGCGAAAGACAATGGAGTTCAATCTCTTGAGATTGAACTATCAGTATCTGAGCGATCGGTCATTGAGGCCTACAGAAAATGGGGATACAAAGAACGCCAGACTGTTGTCTTGGAAAAATTCTTTAATGGGACTCAAATGGATGAAGATACCGACCCAATCGAAGGTACGGATCAAGATGGAGACGCAGACCAGATTGAGTTCGAGGTCAATGAATTTAACACCGATGAAGAAGTAACTGATGTATAGATCCTACACTGGCGGGAAATTAGCCTTCCTTATTTCCAAAAGTTCCTAGGGCCTGTTAACATTCACGCCAACCAGATAATGGTACACACCAAGTATGAAGTTGCAATCAAGCTTTTCATAGCGCCTGGCAATACGGCGAAACTGTTTAATT
>DTUY01000005.1:0-35437 GCA_012963885.1 Candidatus Poribacteria bacterium
TGAGGGTGTTATCTGCTAATTTGACATCGGAATCCGCAAGTTTCAAGCAGTTTCTAGAATTGTCCGTGGTACCTGGTGTCTCCTCCAAGTACCATGGACTGACAAACTCGAATTGCCTGAAGTGCCGAACACTCTAACAAATCCTAATGCGAACTGCAACCCATATTTTTTACCTGTCGATAATTCGCGAGTTGTTTGACTGCATCCTCCAACCTCGTTATTTGCAGAGAGCATTACCAGCCAGCAAAATGTATGTTACTATCAATCAGAAATACCAATGGGGTTCCACAATTAGATCTGTGGACAAAGTCAGTCAGTTTGGATGTTCAGACAGGACACAGAAATCTTTAATCAAAACTTAGGCTGATAGAAATGGAAAACATCTTCACTGAAAATCTCAGGAGACAAAGAAATAAAGCTGGTTCTGCCTGCCGCTGGTTGGCTGGTATCCTGTCAGGCTTTTCCCAAGAGGCCAATACTGATTACTGATTGCAATTGTTGGTCTATTTCTATCTTAACCAAAAGGCTGGACCGAATGGGCACGTCTCCTTCATACCTCAACTCGTCTACCAGTAGTTACTTTTGTCAATCCGGTCAGCAGTTCAGAACAATAACTTGATCCCAACTATTTACGGTTGCTGGAATCCGCTCAGAATAGTCAGATTACGCAGGTTGGCTACGTTCATATTTTAAGGGTGAGAATCAGATAACACTTCGCAACATTATGGGGTTTTGATAATCTGTTATCGTTTTAAGGTGGGCCAAGGGGAGAAATGGGACAGACAATTCTTCGACGCGCTGGTGTCAAACGAGCCAACAATTCTTCAGACGATTGGTATCCATACCGATTATGTCCCCAATGAGGTCCGTAACGATAAATTAAGATACGGCGCTCACCAAGTGTCCGTTTGATAGCTGATCCATGTGCCATACAATCAACGAATAGTAATACGTCTCCAGCCTGCAGGTGCACTTCAATTGCACCTGCCACTTCTTCAAGTGAACTACGTGTTTGTGGAGATTGGAATGATGGATGCAAAAGGTTGGATTTATGACTGCTGGGAATTACCATTGTTGCGCCGTCTCCAGAGCCGATATCGCTTAAGGCAAGCAGCATATTAATCTGCCCACATCGGAATTGGTTGTTATGAAATCGAAACTGGGTACGTATTCGGCGTTTGTGTGCTCCAGAGTGCAAAGGTGTAGAGCCTCCTGATTCCCTAACGTTAACAAATGCTTCGTCGATGAACAAACCATCATCTCCACCAACATAACGCGTTAAGTGATCAATATATGAGGCATGATCAATCAAATGTTCGAAGGGATCACCAGCTTCCATAATGTTTTGTATCTCGTTTTTACTTCTGCGATGTACATATCCTTTCCACTGATTGGTCTCTAAAAGAACATATCTATTTACCAATTGGTTAATTTTATCTATGAGGCTTTTATCAATTGCATTTGGGATAACGATATACCCCCTGAGATCAAATAAATAATCCTCCATTTCTGAAGGCATGGTATGCTTTCCTTCCTTAAATTCCTTTATCAACTGTCTTTTAACTGCAACAACTTAATTTCTACAACAAATGATAAGGTGTCGGTTGCTGATTGTGATTATAGTTTAACTCTATTGAAATTTAGCCTATATTTTACACTATGTCGAAGGATCCTCAAATTTTCGTGCATTGTAATCTTAATTTTTTGTATTTGTTTGAAAGCTATTAAGCACTACCAATATTTTCTTTTCGTCCAAAGATTTGAAGATTGATAACATTGACAGAATAATTATAAACAGTTATTCGTTTGGTAAAACAAAGGTAATTTATGAAAATCAAACAGGTTGTGGTAACGGGGCAACACCAAGTTGAATTGCAAAATACTGAATTAGATGAAAACAAGCTAGGTCCAAACGAGATATTAATTGAGACTGAATACACATACATTAGTACTGGAACGGAATTAGCCAACTACTCAGGCAAAGAGCCAAAAGTATTTCAGCCAGGCGCATGGTGCGCATATCCGTGGAAATCAGGCTATGCCAACGTCGGCATCGTAAAGGATGTTGGAGAAAGAGTGGCTCGGGTGAAAGTGGGTGAACGCGTTTTTACTTATGGAAATCATGCTTCTGCCATTCGGTACAATGCTGATCGATTAGTGGCGTCTGTACCAGCCAGTATAAATCCAGCTATCGCCGCCGCATCAAGAATGGCAGGCGTCGCCGCCACCAGTATAATTGTGAGTGAAATTGAATCTAGTCCGTGGGTGGTTGTTTTTGGCCTTGGTATGGTGGGGAATCTGGCTTCACAAGCATTTCATATTCGAGGATGCCGTGTAATTGGTGTTGATCCTGTTGAGGCGCGGCGTAAAATCGCCAGACAGTGCAATATTCCTTATACGGTAGGCGGAGTTTCTGTAGAAGTCCAAGAGCAAATTAAAGAAATCACGAATGGAGAAATGGGACAGATCACAGTTGATGCCGTTGGACATAGCCAAGTCGTATTAGAGGCTTTGAAAGCCACTGCGAACTATGGTCAAGTCGTCTTGCTGGGAACACCGCGAGTCTCAGTTGATGGAGACTTAACAGAATTGTTGTCGGACGTTCACCTGCGGTGGATCACAATCCGAGGTGCTTTAGAATGGTGTCTTCCAATGTACACAGAAGCGGGAAATCATGTCTCCCAATTCAGCAAACAGCAGATGATATTCGATTGGATTGACAGGGATCAACTTAGAATTGAGCCTCTCATTTCGCACCATTTAAAACCCGAACAAATTAAGGAAGCCTATGATGGGTTGCTTAATACTCCAAATACTCACACAGGCGTGCTGTTAGAGTGGAATTAGTTTATAAGGCCATTGCATTGCAGGCTTCAATGTGGAACTGAGTGTGACTTTAGTTCTGCCCATCTCGAGGCGAGTTTGCTTTTTACATCGACTGCTTTTGGCTTATAGGCTTCAAGAATGTTCTCCATAAACTTACCCGCCATCTTCTTAGTATTTTCATCATTGCCTTTAATATGGTACTTGTCTGGTGCCAGCGACATCATGACAAATTTACCTTTGCCAAAATCTGCTTCCATGATGACGGGATTTCCGATGCTTTCCATGATGATGTCAAAGCCTTTCTGACTAGCAATAACTTCCCAAACCGTTGGCCATCCTTGATGTCCCCATCCTTGGAACTCTTTTTTCCCCATTTTGTTTGGGGCAACAAAAAGTGAATGATCAGCTTTCAGAATTTTGAAGTCCTTCGAGTCCCGGTCGCTGCGGATACATTGTAGTCCGTTTGGCAACCAATCCACGTTGGCTTCGTTTTGATCCGCTTGGGTTGGTTCAATCACAATACCCCCATTTTTAACAAAGTCTTGTATCTCTTGGGCATTGTCGTCAAGGCTTTGGTGCAATTTAGGATCATTGGTTGTCATGCTACCAATAAAGAACAGTTTATGCTCAACTTCAAACTTAAGTTTCCCATTCTCTATATCTTCGGTTAAATCATCGTATTGAACCTTGAATTCATCCAGCGTTTGTCGTAAGGCATCAACTTGAGTCCATTGATCAGCGAAATCGACTACTGCTATTTTTTGAGCAGCATCCGTTTTCATCAGAAAACCATAAAGTAGGAATAGAAACAGAATAGGGCAAACACATCTTTGGAATTTCACTTTTGTTTCCATTTGGCCTCCAGCAGTTACAGCCACAATATACGAACCTTGTTGTCACTACCTTATTATCGTTATCCTTGCCATTCCAAGCTAAGGCATTTCTGCTCGGTGCGAAAAGTCGGCCAATGGTACGGAATCAAATAACATATAGCTAAAACTAGTGACAAGAAGAAGGCGTCTATTAATTTTTATCTCTTTCCCCGTTTCATTTTCAACCTGCCTGATTGTTACTGTAGACAATTTAAAGCTTTCGCCAAGTGTTGAACACCAATTTCAATGGTTGATGGATTAACCGAATAAGCCAGGCGAAGATGTCCCGGACAATCAAACTTGCTGCCTGGGATTGTAACAACATTAGCCGAGTTTAGCAAGTAAAGAGTTAAGTCTTGATCGTCTTGAATAATGGTTCCTATCGGCGTTTTTTTTCCCAAATAGGCATGCATATCAGGAAAAAAGTAGTATGCACCCGGTGGGGAATCCCAAGTGGCTTGGTCAACCAGTTGGCGGAAACGTTGTAACAGTAAATCCCGCTGCTGTCGGAGTTGATCGCGAATCTCGTATCATAATTGTAGGTTAGCGTCCTGTGGTAAGAAGTGGGCGTACCCCTTTTGCGTTGGTAAATTGACGCAGGAAGAGACATTGCCTTCAACTATTGCTATGGTTTGTGATATGGTTTCTGGTCCAGCGACGAATCCTAATCGGAATCCAGTTCCTGAGATTTCTTTTGACATTCCTCCTAAAACGAAAGTTTGGCCGGGTAAATAAGTAGCGATACTTTCATGTTGATGATCGTCATACAAAATAGTTCGATAAACCTCGTCTGAGATGATACCGACTTCTGGGTGCTGGCCTATGATACCTGCCATTTCTTGAATAAGGCCGAGTGGATATACAGCTCCAGATGGATTGTTTGGCGAATTCAGGACGATCAAAGCAATGGTTTGGTCTCGCCTCAATAGATCTTCCAACTGTTTGGGATCTGGCAAGAAGTGGCGATCTGTTGGTAAAAGAATTGGCGGTTGCCCCGTCAGCAGCACAGGTATATTTTGATAGGATTCGTAAACGGGTGCAAATGTAACAAGCCGATTACGAAGTGAAGACTGCCCCATGATGGTCAGACAGACCTTAAAAAAGGCATCTTTGGGTCCCGGACAAACCACAATCTGAGAAGGAGGATAAGTCAAATTAAAACGGTGAAGATCGATACTTAACTTATTGCCGACAGCAACTCTGGATCGCCAGCGGCCGGTGAGTAGTGGGTGGCATCGCACATTACTGCTTCAGCTATTGCCGTTTTTAGGATAGAAGGCAGTTTTATCTCTGGATTCATCTCACCGACGCCAAAGTCATAGACTGTTTCCCCTTCTTTTTTGAGTGCGTCCGCGATAGATTTAATTTCTAGTGTGGGGGAAGGGGCTAATTTCTCTGCACAGATCGATGGTCTTAAACTCATAAGGTTGAATTATCCGATAAACTCTGATTGAGATGGAAAGGTATGATTACCGTTTCGGTATATGAGACATGGTTCTTTTTAGGTGTCTTTACGTCATTTACAAACGTACCTATAGGCAAAATTGAGTTACGACATCAAACAATATTTCAATCGCCTGTCGAAGCGTAGCAAATGACAAAAACTCATTATCACTATGCTGGGAAGTTAATGGTGCATCTGGAAACAGAGGGAAAAACCCGTAGGCGGGAATACCTATTCGACGCAGGAATCGGCTGTCAGAATACCCCGGCGTGATATGCGGGATAATTTGGTGGTTCGGCAAAAATTTATTTAGTGATACTTGGATATGATTATACAATTGATTGTCAAGTGGGGACTCGGTCGCATCCGTTCTTGAGATTTCAGTCCACTGAAGTTGATCTAAATCATAATCGTCGATAATAGCCATTATCAACTCCTCGCTATCAGTTCCAGGCATAGTGCGAATTTTTAAATCGACACTTTGATCATGCAATTCAAAATTGACTTCATGCTGGAACAACTGATCAGGATCAAGAGAATATGGTGCTCCTTTTTGAAGATACCGCAAATAGAGTCTGGCAATTCCAGAAGATAAAAAGCGTTTTGAGATCGGTTTGGGCAGTATCTTCTCAAGCATTCGCCTAGTTGAAGGTGTGGGTGGTGCCTTGAATTTAGAATTCGAGGGTAGAGGTGAATCTAGGGGTGGATCGTTTGCCCGAAGCAATATCCTCCCTTTTTCACCAGTTTGGCAAGTGATAAAATTTCGATGCCGAAATACTAATGGGTACCCACCACCTTCGTTTAATGCCCACCGGATTTTTTGGCATTCGGGGATATTCTGCATCAACCATTTGGTTCCCCAATTCCCACCCGACTCTTCGTCAGCAGCCGCAATCATAGTCACGCTTCGTTGAAGTGGTCTTTTAAGGTTATGTAGTAGATACAGTATTACCAACCATACAACGACAAGCCCCTTACAATCAATAGCACCTCGCCCCCAGACAGCTTGATCGGTAATTTTTCCGCTAAATGGTGGGTATCTCCAATTATCTGGTTGATTGACGGTAGCAACATCAAGGTGGGAGAGAAGCAACAGGCATTCTTCTGATTCTCCAGGGAGATGGGCGATGAACGATCCTTTGCCTGGCTGAGGCTCGACAACTCGGCCATTGAGTCCAGCTTTATTGGCAGTGTCGAGCAGGTAAGTTGCCGCTTGGCTTTCTTGATCGGTACCCGCTACCGTTGGAATCTGGATCAGATTGCTCAGAATATGGGCAGCTTGTTGGAGTAGATTATTAGTGACGATGCTCAATTTCCCCAAAACGCAAGAGGCGTGCGGAGTTTAAAACGACAAAAGCAGAAGAAATATTATGCACAACAGCAGCCATAATCGGTGAAAGTATACCGCTACCCGCCAACAGGATTCCAATTACATTCATTCCAACTGCGAACCCAAGGATATTTTGTCTAATGATACCAAGTGTCCTTCTGCTTAAACTGAGAATGTTATGCATTAATTCCAAGTTATCATTCATCAACACAATGTCAGCTGATGCAATAGCGACGTCGGTACCAGCTGCCCCCATAGCGATGCCAACATCCGATAACATAAGAGCCGGTGCGTCATTGATACCATCTCCAACCATGGCAACAATCCGGTTTTCTGACTGAATCTGCCGAATGACTTCTAGTTTTTCTTCCGGTAACAATGCTGCTTTGACCGTATCGATGCCAACCTGTTTTGCAATGGCTCTAGCATTGGTTTCATTATCGCCAGTCAGCATTATAATGTTTTTAATTCCAGTTTGATAAAGCTTTTTAATTGTTTGACTAGCATTTGGTTTGACTGTATCAGCCACCGCGATTCCACCTAGAATCTGACCATTGAGTGCAACAAGTAAAGCGGTCTTACCTTCAGACTCTTGTAGCTTAAGGAACTTGTTGGCCAACGGATTGGGGGCAATCCAATCTTGCTCTAAGATCCTCCAATTGCCCACCCAAATTTCTTGATCTGGATTCAGTGTTGCTTTGACACCAATGCCGAACACCTGCTCAAATTGATTAATGGATTCAGGTTCGACACCCTGATTTTGAGCGTAGTTGATGATAGCTTTAGCCACCGGGTGCTCAGATTGGATCTCAGCAGTTAGTGCTAGTTGCAGTACTTTTTGCTCTGACTTCACACCGAAAGATTCGAAAGCGACGACTTGTGGTTTACCACATGTTAGAGTGCCTGTTTTATCGAAACAAATTGTGTCAATCTGACCCGCCGTTTCAACCGTGATCCCGCCTTTGATGAGTACTCCCTTCTTAGCGGCATTGCCAACACTAGCTATAACTGCAGTCGGTGTAGCCAGAACTAGCGCGCATGGACAGGCGATCAAGAGAACTGCTGTAACATTGATGACAGCAATCTTTCGAAGAATTTCTGGATCCGTTTCAGGAATAAAACCAACAGTTGATAACCCTGTAGCAAAAGCTCCTAGCTGATCGAAATTTTGATGAACTGCTAAAGTTGTGAAAAAGATAATCGCAGCGACAGCTAAAATCAGAGGTGTAAAATATTGTGCGAATCGATCGGCAACTCTCTGTGTGCGTCCCTTGTTTTCCTGAGCTTGATAGACGACATCAATGATTCGACCAATAGCAGTATCACCACCGACTTTGGTCACCGTAACTTCAATCGCGCCCATCTCATTGATCGTACCAGCAAATACCATGTCTTCTACCGTTTTGTCTGCCGGCATAGATTCACCAGTTAAGGCGGATTCATTAACCACCGCATTGCCTTTGACAATCTGTCCATCTATTGGAATTCTCTCGCCCGGTTTTACTAGGATTAAGTCGTCCAGACGAATCTGGTAGATTGGAATTTCAACCCACTGATTATGTCGGAAAGCACATGCTTCGTTGGGTACCAGTTCAATCAGTTCCTTAACCGCATTCCGAGTCTTGGCCAAAGTTAGATCTTCCAAGAATTCACCACTGATCATGATAAAGGCGGCGATGGAAGCTGCCAGATACTCACCTGCAATGGCCGAAGCAAACAAGGCTATAACAACCAAGAGTCCTGCCGTAATCTGCTTCTTGTCGATGGTCGATATCAAAGTCGTATAGGTAATGAAACCACCACCTAATAACATGGGGATGATTGCAAGATCGACATGGTTTTCTAACAGTCCTGATACACTCTGGATAGCCGACAGTGTAATAAGAATCAACAAGCTGACTGGAAAGATAAATTTTTTGTATCGCTTCAGCCTGTTTGCCTCAGCGTAATCTGGGCTTGTCAGGATGCCGTGGTCACCTTCATGCATGAATATGCTCTTCCTTGCTTAATTGGGCGAGAGAAACAATTTCCACAGAAGAAAGGCAACAATGATAGCTGCTGTAATGACGCCGGCTGAGACTCTGGTGGTAAGACTTGATCCATAGCTATGATCATGTTTATGGTCATGATCGTGGTCGTGATGTTTTTTCTTGACACCGTCTAGAATTCCATGTCCGCCTTCATGCATTTTTCTTTAACCTCATCGATCATGTTTAGCGAATAAATTTGGACAAAGCATCTTTGAATTTATCCAGTGGTTCTTTCTGGTCATTTTCTCGTATTGCTTCAACGATACAGTGTTCCAAATGTTCTTCCAGAACAACTTTTCCAGCCTTCTGTAAAGCGGACTGTACAGCTGCAATTTGGATTAGGATCTCCGAACAATCCCGTTCGGATAGAACCATCTCTTTGATGCTTCTAACATGTCCTTCGATTTTTGAGAATCGATTGGCAATCTGTTTTGTGTTGGTATGGCTATGAGAACCAGTCATTATACTAACCACCCGGTAAGGTAATGTCAAGTGCTAACCATAATAAGAAAATTTCCAGATTATGTATGAATAATTTTGAATGTTAAAGGAAATAACTGTTTTAAGGTTCTAGTATGACTTTCCCAGCATTTCCATTAGCAAATTGATTGAAAGCCGTTTGTGCTTCAAGGAGCGGGAAATGATCCGTAATTACTTGACCGATTGGCAGTCCGCGCCGATATAGATCAAGCATAGAAGGATACTCCGAGTAATGATAAAACCAACTTCCCATTAAAGTAATGTCCCGGCGAATCAAATCACTGCTGGGACTAATCGGCACATCTCCCTGTTCACCAATGGCCATCACCGTCCCGGATTTTCCCACCAGTCTCAGAGCTAACCTGAGTGTCTCGGAACGCCCAACAGCTTCAATGCACTTATCTGCTAGCATTCCTTGGGTAATTTCTGAAACTGCTTCTAAAGGATCGATTTCCTGTGAGTTAATAGTGTGCGCTATACCAAACTTTTCCGCCAGAGAAAGGCGATACGAGTTAATATCGATGACAACAACCTCCGCGCCAAAAAAAGATTGAATCACTGCATTACCGAGACCAATTGGACCTGCACCAACAATGCAGACAACATCTCCTCCTTTGGTGTTCAATCGCTGGCTGACATGGTATGGAACGCCCAAACCGTCGCCAGTCAGGAGAACTCCGACATCAAAAGGAATATCCTCCGGTAATTTGAGGCAAGTATGTTCTGGTGCGGCAAGCTGTTCTGCATGCGTACCGGGGCAGGTTGACCGTTGATCGCAAAAAGTATATTTCCCAACATCGCACCATCGGCAATTCCCACAACCCCAAACAGCATGAACGCCAAGGTGATCTCCAACTTTGAACCGTGTTGAATTTCCGGCATCGATGACAACTCCTGCCACTTCATGTCCACCATTGAACGGCTGAGCAGAATGACTCCGATAGCCGTGCATTTCGCTGCCACAGATTCCGGACGCTTTAATTTGAATTAAAATCTCACCTTGGTTTTGTACTGGTTCCGGATAATCTTTAACCGAAACTGTTTCATTTCCCAGCATTTGAACACCAAGCATAATCTTCCCTTTAGTTATGAACCATTTGCAAAGTTACGTCTGGTTTAGGTTACTCCCACCAATTAATCTGATGTTGATGCGGTTACTTAAAATTAGAGGGTATGTCCGGAGGAGGTGATCCCACAGCCATTTCACCATCAATGAGTAGCGGTTCAGCATTACCCCACAGCCGTGTCTGATCGCGACTTAAAAGCGGTTCAGCGGAATACTGTGCCAGATATGCCCGTCGTAGATTGCTAGTCTGGTTGGTACCGCTGGAATGAAAATTAATGCTGGTAAACACGGCAATACTACCAGCAGGAACAATAACTGGCACTCCGGGATCTTGACCAAAGTATCCTATCAGATCGTTGGTACCTTCATCACGGATGTGTTGCACCCATGATCGAATACCAACACGAGAAAAAGGCATCACGTGCACAGTTCCGTTTTCCTCCGACATGTCATCTAATGCACACCAGCATGTCAAGTAGGGTCTGTGATCAGGATAACCAATATAACCTGAGTCCTGATGCCAACTAAACGCCATTCCTTCCTTTGCACCTTTTACCACGTACTGTTCCCAAAAAAGGTATACATTTTCGCCAAGCGCGGCACGACAGATGTCAGCCATCATTTTACTAAATAAGAATTGACGGAGTTTTGGTTGTTGCCGGAAGCAATTCGAGACAAAATAGCGTTTGTTACGATGATTGATTCCCATTACATCAGTACCTTGCCGATCCATCTCAACATCTATCTGATCGATAAATCTTTGACATTGACCGCGAAGCAGATCCAGAAATTGACCGGGAATAACGTTTTCCAGTACAAAATATCCGTCCGTTTCAAACTGTAGCTTCTGCTGATCGGAAATCTGAATGGTGGATTTCACGCCTCCTCCTGCTGTAGTGATACCGAAGTTTTATCTCTGCTGATGGACAAATTAATATACGGATTTGTCTAGTTAAAATTATCTATCAACTGTTGCAAGTCTCTATCATACCCTGCATCAAAACCAAATTAGCGGAATATTAACTGTAAATCTATTTAATTCGAGTAAAATGCCGAGTCTAAATAAATATTATATCCTACCTGCTCTTATTAGTGCCATACGAGCAACAACAGAATACATAATGATGAACCACCGTAGCTTAAGAGATCTAAGCCAAAAATTCTGGAATAAACGTTTTTGTTATTCTGATTCTGGTTGTTATGTCCACCGTTGACATGCTGAGTCTGCCATGTTAAAATCTGGAATCCAATTCATCAGAGGAGGCAGATAGTATGAACTGGGATAAAGGTTTTATTCAGTCTCTGCAAGAGATAGCGTATCCACCAGAATTGTATCACTTCGATAGGATTTCCGAATCAATTGAAGGCGGATTTGACAATGTTACTGATGCTGATCTGCGGTTCTTTCACGACCAAGGATATTTGGTAGTTCATGGTGCCTTCGGTCAGAGCGATATAGAGTTAGCACAACAGGCTATTGATGACTTAATCGACGGCAAGTATCCGGACTTTAATGGTATACAAATCGAACCTAAGTTGCATAAATATACAGCAGAACTAACGGGGGATACAAAACGTAAAGCCACTCGAAAAATTTTCAGGTTCATTGATTACGAATCCTACCTAAATTCTATGTTTTATAATCAAGATCTATTGCAAGTATTAGCCCGCTTGATGGATGATGAACCGATATACTTGCAGGATATGGCCTTAATAAAACCGAGTGATTTTGGTTCCGAGAAGCCGTGGCATCAGGACTGTGCCTATTTCAACTATCCCTTGGAAACAACAGTGATAGGTGTCTGGATTGCCCTAGATCAAGCTACAGCCGACAACGGATGTATGCACATTGTTCCCGGTTCACACAAAGAACCGATGATCCACTTCAAGAAAAGGGATTGGCAGATCTGTGATACCGATGTTAGTGGAGAAAACGATACCATGGTTCCTTTAGAGCCGGGTGGATGTCTCTTTTTTCATGGACTGATGCACCACGGTACACCGGCTAACTTCTCACAAGACCAACGCCGTGCCCTACAATTTCACTATCGTCCTGCTTGCGCAAACACCATTACCACTGAAGCAAGGCTTAAGATCTTCGGAAGTGAAGGCAAAAACGCTGAATGTTGATAAAAACTCGCCTCCCTGCTTAGCCATAGATTTACATCGGAGGAATTCTGATGCTCAACCGAACAAGTCTTTTGTTGCTTGTTCTTGTTATAGTCCTTAATGTTTGGGCGGAAACAGGGACGGAAGAACCGCTTGATGTTATCCAAACCTCCCTCCAATCGAAACAATTCGATCAGGCCATCAATCAAATTGATAACCTGCTCAAAACTGCTAACCAGAAAATCGATTTTCTGATCTATCTCAAAGCGCTGGCCTCATTTCACACAAGAGAATTCCAACAGTCGATTGATGCCTGTCAGCAATTGCTGAATAACTATCCAGATTCAATTTGGCTGCAGAAAACGATATTTCTACAGGCTAAATGTCATTTCGATCTCAAAGATTTTTCCTCGGCTGAGGCCATCTACAATACTGAGGTGGAGCGCTTGCTATCGTCGGAACGGAAGTCGAATATAGCACAAGCATACATCGATTTGGCAAAAAAAGTTTCACGTCAACCTGATGAAAACGATCTGGATGCCCCACCACCAAATTATGATAAAGCCCACAATCTTTACCAGCATGCTTTAGAGCTAGGAATTAGTGCTGACTTGAAAAAAGAACTAACTTACCGCTTGGGACGGATGATGCAATTGGCCAAGAATTTCCCACGGGCAATCAAAGATTATCAAGCTTATTTAACCCAGTTTGATGCCGATTCTGGTCAGAGATACTATAAAGCCAAATACCATCTTGCGGAATGTAAAGTTGGCCAGAATCAGCATCAATCCTCTCGGTTAGACGTCGTGGCTCTATTGGAGTCACTGTCAGGAGTGAAATCGGAGAAATACATCGATTTGATCAGAGACACCAAATTTCTCCTAACGCGCACCTACCATTTTCCTAAACCTGAAACTGACCAAGAACTGGCGTTGGGTATCAAAGCCGCGGAAGATTTTATAAGCGCTTACTCAGGCAACCCAAGATCAAAGCAGTTAATGTTCGAAATTGCGGAAAGCTATCGCACCCGTAAGCAAACTGAAAACGCCATTTCTGCTTATCAGGATTTTTTGATTGCTGCATCAGAAAACTCGGACATCTCAGATCAACAAATGTCGGCAACCTTCTCCATTGCTGAACTTCAATTCGGCCAAAAGAAGTATGCAGAAGCAATTCGAGTGTGGGGGCAGTATCTGGCCAATTTTTCCAACGGTCCGCAGTGGACGAGAGCTCAACACCGGATTATAGATGCCGAATTCCAAATCGGTATCAGTCTGCTGGCCAACAAGGCGTACGATGACACAATTGAGTCATTGAAGCAATTCGAAAAGGATCATCCACTCGATTCGCGCATACGGCAGATACTGGTTATCTACGGTCAAATGCGCGTTCATCAAGCTGAGCAAAATCAGGAATCAGCGACCGATTACCGATCAGCTATCGTGGAATGGGAAAAGTTGGTCAGCAAATATCCGAATACGGAAGAATCGTCGTTTGCCCTTTTTCGGATTGGCCAAGTGTACGAACAAAAGTTGGGAGAGCTTGAAAAGGCACTTGAGTCTTACCGAAAGCTAACTTGGGGAGATTGGCAGGATCAGGCCAAAGGCCGAATCCGACAGATGAGTGAAAAGCAGCTGAAACTGACTACTGAACGAACCTTTCGCACAAACGAACCGGCAAAAATCCATCTTTCTCTTCGCAACATCAAGAAACTGGAAGTTAACCTCTATAAAATTGATCTGGAAGCTTACTGGCGAAAAATGCACAGCATCAACGGAATCGAGAAACTTGATCTGGCTTTAATTACTCCTAACCAAACGTGGGAACACTCCATTTTGGATTATGAAAAGTACAAACCGATTGAACAAAACATCGAGATTCCAATTCAAGGTTCAGGTGTTTATGCCGTGCAGGTAAGTGACATGGATCTTGAATCTACAACCATAGTAATCCGCAGTAACATTGAAGCTATTATTAAGGCTTCGCGCAGTGAAGTGCTGGTTTTTGTTCAGGATATGATCAATCATAGCGCCGTATCGGAAGCAACAGTCATTGTTAGTGATGGTGAAAGTATCATTCTGGAAGGGACGACAGGTAAAGACGGTGTTTTTCAGCAGGAGCACGATCGGCTGAAATCAAGCAATTCGACTAGTGTTTTCATAATCAAGGATGGTAATGTGGCGTCCGATCGACTCGATCTCGTTGGACTGAAGTTCAGTAAAGGACTGACACCACGAGGCTATATCTATACTGATCGACCTGCCTACCATCCCGGTGATACGGTTTCGATTCGAGGAATCATCCGTCATGTTCAACATGGATCTTATGCCATCGACCAGGATGCAATGTACAGGCTTAGCATTATTGATGCACGAGGACGATCCCTACGTGAAGAAGAGGTCACGCTTTCCGAGTTTGGAACATTTACCACTCAGATGATACTTGACCAGAACGCCAATGTCGGAGACTACCGGGTTATTGCCACTGAAGTTAAAGCCGATCAGAAGTTAACCCAAGTGTTCAACGGCAATTTTGAAGTGCAGCGATTTCAAACCGAAAAAATCCAATTAACTCTCGATTTTCCGCGTCAAGTATATTTTCGTCATCAAACAGTAGAAGCAACTTTCACTGCGAACTATTATTATGGTCAGCCAGTAAAAGCAGCACTAATCCGTTATGTTCTACCGGATGGTCAAACCTTTACTAAACCAACTGATGATCAGGGCAAGCTCAAGATTACTTTTGATACTTCGCTCCAGTTACCAGGCTCAACACTCAATTTCGATGGGACAATTGAGGGCGAAAATGTGAGTGTTGCTATGTCGGTCTTTCTGGCGCAACTTGGATTTTCAATTCAGATTGCACCCTCGACCGAAGTTTCACTGTCTGGAGAACCGTTAGAGGTGACAATAACGACCATGGGTGCCAACGGTAATCCGATAGGACAATCGCTGGACGTTGACGTGCTACGAAAAACTGATCCGCCAACCCATCCAGTGCTGTCCAGAATCCCATGGATGAAAATGGCTCAACAATCAGCAACCGTGTTAGTCAAAACGCTAAAAGTTGAAACAGATCAACGAACGGGACAAAGTAAAATCCAGTTAACGCTTACTCAAGGTGGAAATTACCTGATTCGGACCAGAGGAACTGACCAATTCGATCAACCAGTTGTCAGCACTGGAAAGATAACCGTATCTGATGATACCGACCAGATCAAGCTCCGCATCTTCGCCGGTCGGCTGACGACGCAGGTTGGTGCCGAGGAAACGGTACGAATCCACTCCCGGCTGGAGGAGACTTTGGCCTTGATTACTTTTGAAGGCGATACAGTAATATCCTACCAGACTTTATTGCTGAAATCCGGTTGGAACCCTATCCACCTTCGGATCGGTCACCCATACTTCCCAAATTTCTACTTGTCGGTTGCGGCAATTGATCAACAACAACTGCTGTCAACACAAAAGGAGTTTACTGTTGAACGCCAGTTGAAGATCACCATGCGTCGTCAGGAAGGCGGCTTTGACCCAATACCCATCTATGCACCGGGCAACGTGGCTAAGATAGCGATTATGGCGACAGATCAACTTGACAAACCGGTTCAGGCAGAATTTTCATTAGCACTCGTTGAGGAAGCTGTTTTCGCCCTTTTTTCCAATAAACTGATGCCGATTATAGATTTCTTTCAAGCCGGCATACGGCGTGAAACCGCCATGCGTGCCGTTTCCAGCTGCAAGTTTCGTTATGCTCCCTTAACTCACCCAGTGATCAAGGAGATACAGGAGGAAAGAAAGCGACTCAGAGCTGACAAGGAAGCGGGAGAGAGACTCAAAGAGATGGAGAAACTGCCCGAAACATTGGGCAGGACACTGTCGCGTGTGGAATCGTATAAACGACTTGGCCTTTTGAGCGAAGAGGATGCTGCTCAGGAAGATCTCAGTCAGATGGGGGCTAAGGTTCGAAAACCTGTATCGGCAGTTGGCCGTGCTAATGGACTGATGTTTAATCGTCGATCTAGAGCTTTGGGAGAATTGCCTCGGATCCGCAACGAATTCGGGGGTGCTGGGTACTGGATTGGATCGATTGTAACCGATGATCGTGGGCAAGCCATGGTACAGGTGCCGATGCCAGAAAAAACAACCAAATGGCGATTGACAGTACATGGTTGTTCCGTCGACACACTGGTTGGTCAGGTTAAGGTCAATACCATCACCAAAAAAGATTTCTTTCTTGATCTGAAACTGCCATCAATCGTGACCGAGGGTGACCAGTTGCGAATCAACGCACAAATCCATAACTTGACCGACTTCAATGGCCGGGTTACGGTTCATCTGAAAGTTAACAACCAGGCTTATGCGAAGTCGACGCAGATTAAAGCATCAGATGTCATCGACTTTATTTTCGATCCTGTTACTGTCCCCACTGCAGATCAACTCACCGTCGAAGTTACAGCACAGACAGATAAAATATCAGACGGTATACGCCGCCAAATTCCCATCCAGCCGTGGGGTATGGAATACGCTGATACCAAATCCGGTACTGGCAGTCGCAACCAGACGATCTTTCTGGAAATACCAAAAAACCGAGCTTACAGGAGAAGAAAGCTTTCAATCAGTCTAGGTCAAAGTGTTGAACGAATGATTTATAATCTGGCGATGAACCATTTCTATCCAAGGCGGATCATCAGGCCTTTCTATCAACGAATCATTCCCATGCCGGGTGATGTCGGCAGTGACCTTTTAGCAGTTGCCTATGCCATAGACTATGTCAAGAAAGCCGGCGGTTCGGCCACCGATAACCATGACTTGGTTGAACGGGCTCGGATTCTGACCGGTCGGTTAATTCCAACCCAGAACAGAGATGGCGGGTGGTCCCGGGCAAAAGGTGAAAGTGATCCGTTGGTAACCGCTCAGAACCTCTGGGCATTGTCGGAAGCTAAAAGAGTCGGACTTATCGTTGAAGATCAAGCTGTCACAAATGCAACCAAGTTTCTTGAGAATGCCTTTGTCAATGCTAATCAGGACGACGAATCGAAGGTAGTTATTCTTCATGCGCTTTCGACTGTTGACAAGGCGGATTTCGCCTATGTCAACCGGCTTTATCGACGTCGGCATAACATGAACCACAACCGATTAGCCTATGTAGCCCTGACTTTTGTAAACCTGAGTCGAAACCAGATTGCCAAGGAATTGTTGGACCTAATTATTCCTAATCTAACTCTGCCTCCAAAATCTGATCAAATAATTGATATAGAAACAGTTGGTTTGGCACTGCTGGCAATTCAGAAGGTAGATCCAAGTTCTACCTGGATTGCCAAATCGGTCGATTTCTTGATTTCCCGAAGACAATTCTACGGTTTTGTGCCATACCGAGCAAAAGGTGTGATAGTTGCAGCACTCGCCATATTTTATCAACAGACGCAATTTACATCTGATGATTACCGCTTAACTGTTTTCGTTAACGATCATCAAATCCAAGCTACTGAGATGAGGAACCAAGCCCCGAATCAGGTTATTGAAGTGCCAGTTACCAAGTTGGTCGATGGTAGGAACAAAGTTCAGTTTCAGGTCGATGGACGTGGTCGTTACACATATATCGCCATGCTGAGTGGCTTTTCAGGTGAAATTGATGATCCGAAATCTTGGGATAAACCGCATGTTGTTAGCCGCAACTATTATCACGCCCCACTGACACACGGTGGCAGTTCAATTGGCGTTAATAGCTCAACCAAGCTCACTCAGCTCCCAAATGGAGATCGAACGCAGGTGTCGGTCGACATAAAGTCTGGCTACCAAAATCAGTATCTGATCGTGGACGAGTTTTTCCCGGCCGGAACGACATTGGTTAAAGATTCGGTTTCCGGTAATTTTAAGCATTATGAAATTGGAGACGGCGTAATCCGGCTTTATTATCCGCCGAAGCACTATATCAATGATTTTCGTTATCAACTGGTCAGTTACACTCCGGGTGTTTTTCGCGTCCTACCAACCGTGATTCGTTCTGTCGATCAATTGGGCGGAATGCGTATCGGATCTACGTCCACGTTTACTGTTTTAGCACCGGGTGAAAAATCTATAGATTCCTATGAGATGAACGATGGTGAACTCTATACGCTGGGCAAAGCTAATTTCGAGGATAAACATTTGCTGGAAGCACTGCCGCTATTGGCTAAACTACGCCAACGGAATCCATCGTATCAAGAGAAAGAGGTGGCGAAAATGTTGCTCTGGATCTATGCCACGGATAGACACTACGATGCCCGAAAAGCGATTGATACTTTCGAGGTGTTACGTGAGCAACAACCGGATCTCTATATTCCGTTTGAAAAGATACGGATGGTGGGTAGAGCCTATCGCGATCTGGGTGAGTTTGAGCGTGCATCATTAGTTTATAATGCCATCATCGATGCCAGTTTCGCCAAGGACTCCAATGTCAGCGCTGTGATACAGGATGAGGGTCAGTTTCTAAAATCAATAGAGTTTATGCAGGATCTATGGCGTGACTACCCTGACACAGCCATAACCATCCCTGCTTACTTCGCGATTTCCCAATCGCTTTACGACAAAGTATCATCTGTAGATAGACTTGATCCGTTAGTTTCGAAAAGGGATCTATTGGGGAAGACGGCTGCCATATTGCGGCAATTTTCCACCCTTTATCCGGTTAATCCACTTATTGATGATGCCACGCTTTCGTTGATAAATGTTCTACTTGATGTGGAAGATTTTCAACAGGCTGTTCAATTGGCTAAGGTTGGCCAGAGTCGCTATCCGAAGAGCGACTTTCTCAGCAGTTTTCAGTATGCCGAGTCGCTGGGATTCTTTTCTATGCGCAAGTACGATCAGGCTATTACATCAGCACAGATGGTGGCTAATGGAAATAGCGATGATCGAGATCTAGCCCGTTACATTCTGGGACAAATATATCACGCTCAAAAAGATCCGCAACAGGCTATCAATTGGTACAGCCAAGTGAAGTTGACCTACCCTGATGCCAAAGAGTCAATTGATTACTTCGAACAAAAACGGGTTTCCTTGCCAGAAGTAACGTTCAAATGTCCCAGCGAAAAGGCCGAAATCCAACTGACGTACCGAAACATTAAAGAAGCTTTCATTCAAGTATACCAGGTAGATCTAATGAAACTGTATCTTCGCCAAAAGAATCTGAGCCAAATTACACAGGTAAAACTAGCTGGTATTGAGCCGCAATTTACTGAAAACTTCACCCTGGGTGATGGCAAAGATTATACTGATAAAGTTCAGCCAATCGACCTGTCGCTGACGGAAGAAGGGGCGTATCTGGTTATTTGTCGGGGTGATGGTCTTTTTACGAGTGGATTGGTACTGATCACGCCGTTACGGATCGAAGTCCAAGAAGATCAAATCAGCGGTCGCGTTCGAGTGAACATCAAGAACAAAAATACGGGGAATTATGCTGCCAAAGTCCATGTCAAGGCTATTGGTACAGAGAACGACAAATTCATCTCGGGAAAAACGGATCTTCGAGGGATTTTTATCGCTGATGGCATACATGGTCGATCAACCGTTATTGCCCGTTCAAATGAGAATCGTTACGCTTTTTACCGAGGAACTCAATCTATTGGTACGCAACGAGGATCTAAAAGGGAGCAACAACAGTTTGTCCCGGCTCCTCAACAGTCGACTGATTACCGGATGAACCTAAAGATGAGGAATAAGAAAATCCAATCGTCCAATATAGAGCAATTCGACCGGATGCGTCGCAGTTCCCGGACAGGTGTCCAAGTACAGAAGGCACATTGATGACGGTTCATGAGCAAAGAGATTTATGAAAATATTGTGTGCTAATGTCGGAAGTACATCTTTCAAATACGAGATTCTTGATCTTGATCACTCTATTTCAATTATGAAAGGGAATGTTGAGCGGATTGGAAACTATCCTTCCTACTTCACGCACGCGGGGCCATCAGGCACACCCGTCACCGGAGAAATTGACGTGCCTGATCACAGCATGGCGATACAACATGCCATCGCTCAAATTGGGGATCTCAGCGAACTGGCAGGTGTCGGTTTTAAAACCGTTTTTGGTAAAGGGATCTGGCGATCGGCTTTGATTAATGAAAAAGTAATTCAAGCGTTAGTAGACTACATTCCCTTGGCCCCACTCCACAATCCAGCTTATATTGCTTCTATCCGTGCTTTTCAGGGTTTACTTCCGAAGATGCCATTGGTAGCCGTTTTTGAGACATGGTACCATCAAACTATTCCTGATTATGCTTATGATTTCGGAGTACCCCGATCGTGGGTAGAAAAACATGCCATCAGACGCTACGGTTTTCATGGGGCATCGCACCGCTGGATCTCCGAACGCGTTCCGCAACTGATTAACAGATCATCAGAAGAATTGCGAATCATCTCCTGTCATCTTGGTGGAAGTTCTTCCTTATGTGCTATAAAGAGTGGTCAATCAATTGATACTTCAATGGGCATTTCAACTCAATATGGTGTGATCCAGTCTACTCGCACCGGAGACCTCGATCCGTTTGCTGTACTGTACATGATGGATCAGGAACACTGGGACACTAAAGAGATTACGCGTCAATTGATGGAAGAATCCGGCCTAAAAGGAATTTCAGGCACTAGCGGCGATTTGCGTGATGTAGAAGCTGCAGCTAATGCTGGTGACGATAATGCACGCTTGGCTATGGAGACCTTTTTCTACGGTGTCAAAAAACAGATTGGGGCCTACATCGCCGTTCTGGGTGGATTGGATGTTATTGCCTTTACTGGTGGGATCGGTGAAAAAAGTGTCACCGCACGGACACAAATCTGTTTAGAATTGGATTGGTTAGGCATTGAACTCAGCACAGAAAAAAATCAAAATCATATTGGTGAAGGTGAAATATCGGCCGATTCCAGCCGAGTGAAAGTGTTGGTAATTCCTGCAAATGAAGAGATTATCGTTGCCCAAGAGACAGCCAACGTGATCGAAAAAAATATACCAAATGCTAGTTGACTCTCACGCCCATATTCAGCTGAGTCAATTTGACAGGGATCGCCATGAGGTGTTGCAGCGGGCGAAATCAGCTGGCATTGAACAGATTCTAGTGGTTGGCTTTGACCTGAAAACAAGTCAACAAGCTGTTGAACTGGCAATGAACACTGAAAATCTTTGGGCTACTGTTGGTATGCATCCGCACGATGCCAAGGATCTAACTAATACCGCCATGGATACCTTTCAGCGATTGGCGGATCATCCTAAAGTAATCGCCCTAGGTGAAATGGGGTTGGACTATTATCGGGATCTATCGCCTAGATCAATCCAAAAAACTGCATTTGAGCAGCAACTTGATCTGGCTGAAGAGCTTGACATGCCGATTATTGTTCATAACCGTGAGGCATACCACGATATTCTCCCTATCCTCCGGTCTAGAAAAGGACGAATTTCTGGTGTCTTGCACTGTTTTTCAGGTGATGTTGACATTATGAAACAGACACTCGACATCGGATTTCATATTGGGATCGGTGGGCCTGTAACCTACAAAAAATCTGATGATCTGCAAACTGTTGCTAAGCAGGTTCCTGCCAACCGGTTGTTAATTGAAACCGATTGTCCATGGTTGGCTCCACAGTTTCGGCGTGGTAAACGCAATGAACCTTCTTATGTCATATCGGTGGCGGAACGAATCGCCGAATTGCGAGGTACACCTGCCGAGGAAATTGGACAGATAACGACGCAGAACTTTGTCACTTTGTTCTCAAATCAAAACCAATAAAACTTATGTTAAAAAACTTAATGTTGGTAAGATTAAGGAATGAGAAGAATTATAAACCATAAAACCAGTATGGTTTTTTTATTGATCTATTTGTTTGGATGTGGGTCGGGAAATAATACTCCTCGCTCAAATCAGAATACCTCCCTTGCAAAACAAAAACCGGAAAAAACTATGACGGTCACATCCAATCCGTCAAAATACAATCAAAAACAGAACGATAGTGGCAAAAATGTAAGTCAGTTACAGATCGTTCCCCAGTTGAGCCGAGGAGATACGGCCCCAACTGATTCAGAAGAACCTATGATTGCCGATAAAAAAGATAGGCCAAAAACTATTGATCAGGATAAAAGAATTGTTATTTCCTCTCCATCGAACGGGAAAACCCCCTTTTCTGATGGACTGGCAGCAGTAAAGGTAGGCAAAAAGTGGGGATTCATTGATGCTGACGGTAAGATGATAATCCAACCACAGTTTGAGGAAGCAAATTCCTTCTTAGAAGGATCTGCCAAAGTAAAACTCAATGGTCAATGGGTACGCATTGATAAAACAGGTACAATCACCAATCAGGTAGAGTAGGAATTTTCTAATTCCAGAAATAGAAGGGCTCTCATTGGGAATATTTGCAGTAAAATGCAAAATCATCTTAAATTCTGAAAGAAATAAAGTAGGGAGACCCGATGACTCAAAATCTTAACCCTGTAACCGTTGGCATCACCGGCGGTTCGGCATCCGGCAAGTCGACACTGGCCAAACACATTGCTAATGAACTCAATGGGCATAAATCCGTTATTGTCAACCAAGATCTGTACTTTAGGGATTATGCCGAGTATTCACCTGAAGAACGTGAAAAAGTAATTACCGCTAATCATCCTGACGGTATCTGTTGGGATGTGTTGATCAACCACATAAGCAAACTTGTCTCCGGAGAACCGGTCACAGTTCCCGCTCCCGGCACGCGAGCGGCTCTTGGTAACCGCCCGCAAGATAAACTTGAAACAGGAGACTTGATTATTTTGGAAGGTCACCTGATTTTCTGGAATCAGCAGATCCGGGATTTAATGGAGCTAAAGCTGTTTATCGATGTTGATCCGCATGAACGTGTGTTAAGACGTTTACTTCGGGATGTCGCAGGAAAAGAAGATGAATACTCGGCCAAAAACCTCCAATGGCAAGCCGAATGGTATCGGCGTGATGTCATCCCCAACTTCCCCGTTTACACTGAGACATGCAAGCAGTACGCAGATTTGATCGTTCCCTACCAGAATCATAACCCAACGACTTTGCAAATGATTGCGGCAGGTATCAGAGATCGAATTATGAATCGCTGAAAATCGTATGTGGAATCCAAAATTTGTTTCTCTCTGTCTACTATTATTTTTGACTGGTGTCACCGTTGCTCCAATTCAGTTTTTTTTCCCTATTTATGTCGAAGAGGGACTTGGGAAAATGGTCTGGCACGCGGCGATATTGCGTGCTATCCCAATTGCTATTGGAGGGTTTTTCGCTCTGATTGGTGGAGGATTATGCGACCGTTTTGGCAAGAAAATGACCTTTCTCATAGGGATGACGGGGTCAATAGTTGTTGGCGGGGTTTTTGTTGTTAAACTCGATATAATTATCCTATGTATTTTGTGTTATCAGGGAATTGCTGTGGGGCTTCGGACTGCAGGAGGGCAATCGTATCTGATCCAGTCTGTTGACCCGAAAGCATTAGGTTTGGCCACGGCAATTTATTTCCAGAGTAGAAATATTGGAGAGGCAATTGGAAACGCAATTGGCGGAGAATTAATTACGCGTTTCGATTACGGTTTCGTTGGGTACACTACTATAATTACCATGAGTATATTAATGTTTATGGCCATCTGGATGCTTCCAACAGATACGCAAAACAAAGAATCGTCTGATATTAAATCGGAAGCAAAGGAAAGTATGACGGTAATGCTGGCGCATTATCAAAAAATGATTCGGAGACCTAATATCCTTATTTTGTGCTGCATTCGGTTTTTTTCAACATTCTCGTGGGGTAACGTGAGCCTGATGATGCCGGTACTGATTAATCGAAACACTAGTGTTAGATTAACTGGTTATTATGGAACAGTAAGTCTGATTTTTTCAGGCATCAGCTCGGTCTTGACCGGTTGGGTATGTGACAAAATTGGCAGTCGTATACCCGCAATATACATCCATTTCCTGATTTTACTTAGTATTGTTGGTATTGCGAGTTCGGTTAACTCAACTGGGCTCCTGTTTATCTCAGGCTCACTGGCAACGGGAACCGCCTGGGCGCTTTCAATCACTATGCCACGTTTTATCAATGAATTTTCAAGTAGTGACGAGAAAGGACGGGGGGTTGGGATTACACACCTAGCTTGGAGTGCAGGCTTTATGTTAGGTCAGTTGGTGGGTGGGGCACTGGAAAGTGTAAATATCGCTCTACCGTTTATAGTTGCTGCTGTAGCTGTTATGGTCTCAACTGTATTTGCATTTGTCCTGATTAGGTGGATACCTGCTAGTGATTGAAGAAATATTCGATCTGGATTACACTTGTCGAAGCCATATAGTATGAACGGGTATTCCATATGTTTTGAGATATAGGTAGGATCCTTGTATAAATCACTGAGACCAAAATCGATAAAACTATCATGCTAAAAGGAATTGTATCAGTTCTTCAACTCCCCTTTATTCATCATGATCAAATAGATTATGATAGTCTGGCTAAACTAATTGAAGAAACAATTGATGCGGATGTCAATGGGTTTCTGGTTCCGGCCGTAGCTAGTGAAGTTGCCTATTTAAAACAAACTGAGCGAGAAGAGCTTGTTATCTGGATAGCTCAGCAAGTAGGAGGACGCGTACCACTTATCATCGGAGCGTCATCGGAAAAGGTTAAAGCTTGCCGTTACTTTGGTCAACTGGCAAAGAGAGTGGATGCTGAGGCGTACCTTGTTGCTGTTCCCAATGCGCTGTATGGAGCATTAGACGAGATCGTTCCGTTCTTTCAAAACGTGTCTGATGGCATAGAACTGCCGCTGATCATTCAGGATCTTGAATTCAATGGTCCAGGGCTAAACATGAGGGCAATCGAAGCATTGCGTGGAGTATTGCCAACCTTATTAGGAATGAAGATTGAAACTATACCAGCTGGCCCAAAGTATACGGCCATACGACAAGCGTTTGGAAAAGATTTCTTCGTCGCCGGAGGGTGGGCGATTATGCAAATGATAGAAGCCTTAGATCGGGGTGTAGACGCAATGATACCAGAAAGTTCAATGGTCAAAGTCTATAGCAAAATTTTTCGATATTTTGTCGATGATCAGCGAGTCCAATCTCTCCAGCTGTTTCGGAGATTATTACCAATCCTAACATTTTCCAATCAGGATTTGGGAACTTCGATTGCCTTTTTTAAGCGTCTTTTGGTGAAAAAAGGAATTTTTCAAAATGCAACTGTTCGAAATCCAGATTGCGCTCTAGATTCCTATCAACTGCGCGTAGCTGATGAATTGATTAACTACTATTTGGATCTTGAAAAGGCTATTAGCTAACTGGATTCAACACATCAAATCCATATGATAAAAATAACCCTACCATTAGGCCTCGTAAGACCACCATCCGTCCCATGTGTGTAATAAAAATCAGTTAAAACACCCGCCATGAATTTCTTGTTAGTAGTATTTATAATTATGATTAGTATTGGACTTTTTAGCCCTGCTGTAATCCCAGTTTCATCGGTTGAACTGGTAATTGATGATATGAATGAAATCACAGATTGGACTAGTTCCGGTGGTGCTAGCCCGCCGAAACTGAGTTCAACCGATAATCAGAAAACTCATTCCTTTTACTTAAAGAAATTGGATATCAAATCCGACTGGGCAAGATATACCAAGAAACTGAAAACTGGGCAGAATTATTCGAACTATGAGAAAGTTAGCTATTCGGTCTATATACCGGATTCCGAAGTGATAAAACAGATTTCCATATGGTTCGGCGAGAAAGAGCGTTGGGATGCTGGGTTCATCCATTACCAAACCCAAATCAAAAATGGATGGAACCATATTACTCATAATATGTTTATGTTCACCCCAGTAGGCGCAAGGTTAAAAACATGGGAGAAGATCAAATTCATTTCGTTTGAGATTACCACGTACTTGCCTACACAGACATTCGAAGGAATCCTGATTCGTGATCTGCGGCTTATAAACCAGAAAGATACTATATTCCAATTGAAAACTTCCTCGTTCGCCATCTGGAACGATCAACCGTTTTTTCCAATTGGATTTTATAGCGTTTCAAGCGATATCAAAGAAGATGAATGGGTAGAATTAAGTCAAAGTGGGTTTAATCTCATTACTTGTGCAGAATCACACTACTTCAATCAGCTTGTATGTGAAAATGGCGACACATCGAAATGGATTGAATTTCTGGATCAGGCTCATAGACACGGATTAAAGGTGGCCGTACAATTGAGCACAGGTCAATGGATACCTACTGCCCATGTATGGTGGGCTTTAGATCTAAATCCAGACGAAGTCGTTTACCAAAACCTGCGGCGAATTGGTCGAAGCCAAGAAGATGCACGCTACTGTGCTGATAGAGATAGGAATATTGCTTATCTGCACACGATTGTAGATGCCTTAAAGGACCATCCGGCTCTCTTCTGCTGGGAAAGTTTAGATGAAATTTCTCAGTACAAAATTCCAGTGGAAGGATTGCTTGAAGGGATTTCACTACTGAAACGTCTGGATCCGAAACATGACATTTGGCTGAATCATCCGCCATCAGTTATTGATCCACGTTGGCTGCACCACTATGGTCATGCGGTTGACATCGTCAGTCTAGACATATACCCTGTACCCAAAGCATTTGGTTACGGTAATCTGCCAAATAAGGAAATCAATAATGTTGGTCAATACACGGATCTGTTGCACAGGTCGTTAACGAACTGTCAATCCGTTTGGATGGTACTGCAGGCTTACCGCTTCAATGATGATGAATTTAGTCATCTACCCCAGAAAGATCTAAGACGATTTCCAACATATCCTGAAATCCGTTTTATGACGTATCAGTCCATCACTCACGGAACCAAGGGAATTATGTATTTCCTCTATCTGCGGCAGCCAACTCTATCGACAGCTCATACTCACGTTAATACACCATTCACACCTGAATTCTGGAATACAATGAAATCAGTTGGTCGAGAACTGAAAACTCTCTATCTAGCCTTGATTGCGGAAACCTCCCACAGACTGAAAATTGGTTCTGATCATATCTCGTGCCTATTGAAACATACAGATAATCAAACTTGGTTGATTGCAGTTAACGAGCAAAACGAGCCATCCCAGACAACTTTTGAATTCGACCAACCAATCAAAAAATTAGACGTGATGTTTGAAGATAGAAGTGTGATCTTTGATTCGAATTTGTTTACAGATAAATTCGCGGGATATGACGTTCACGTTTATCATCTAGAGTTAGTCCAAAGTAGTAACGATGTCCGTTAGACATCTCAATTTGCCTGTTGGAATACTCTTAGAATGATATATAATTAGGTATATAAAGGAGAGAACGTAATGCAATTAGGCATGTTCATGATGCCGCTGCATCCACCGGAGAAAGACCGGACACAATGTTTCGAAGAAGATATTGAGCTAGTTACTCGTGCCGATGAGCTTGGATTCACTGAAATCTGGGTAGGGCAACATCATACTGTGGCTTGGGAACCTATTCCTTCTAATGATCTGTTCATTGCTAACGTCCTACCAAGAACCAAGAATGTTCGTCTCGGTACTGGTGTCTCGATTCTGCCACAGCATCATCCAGTCAATGTTGCTGTACGACTAGCATTCCTTGACCATCTATCCCGAGGACGCCTGAATTGCGGTTTTGGTCAAGGCGGTGTCGCAACCGATTGGGGGTTGTTTGATTTGCCTGATCCACAAACACAAGGGCTCATGACAGTTGAAGCGATTGACATGATTCTCAAGTTATGGCAAACCAACGCCCCATTCAATTTTGAAGGGGATTTCTGGCACATCAAAATCGAACATCGGGATGCAAAAGATGGAATGGGCGAGTTACTCAAACCTTATCAAAAACCTCATCCTCCGCTGGCCATGAGTGTCATTCGAGGTGATTCCAAAGCGGCTCGAATGTCAGGTCAGCGGGGTTACATTCCTATAAGCACCAACTTGGTCCCAGCAAACACATTGGCGGATCATTGGCAGACTTATTGTGCTGGATCTGAAGAAGCGGGGCAATCATCTCCTGACCGTTCGATATGGCGGGTATCACGCAGCATTTATATTGGCGAATCAACTACGGAAGCTTGGGAATTTGTCCTAAACAGCGCGTTCGCCCGATCCTATGATTACTTGATCAAAGTCCTTAAAGCGGCCAATATGTTGCATATTGTGAAGCACAATCTGGATGTATCCGATAATGAAGTAACCCCGGAATACATGATGAAACATGATCTGATCATTGGTGACGTGGATGAATGCATTCGTCAACTGCAAGATACCTGGGAGGTAACCGGTGGCTTTGGTACACTGCTGATGATAGCACATGACTGGGACGATAAGGCAAAGTGGATTAGATCTATGGAATTACTGGCTAATGAAGTTGTACCTATGCTTCCAGTGATTTAATTCTAAGTAAGGAGATTGACATTGGTGTTTGACTCAGCTCTACAACGGCAAATTATGGGTCGTTTCGCGACTGGTGTCACTTTGGTGACGGCACGAAGCGATGAAAAAATCTTGGGCATGACGGCAAACGCTGTTTTGTCTCTATCACTCGATCCACCTCTGATTCTGGTGTCGGTTAATAAAAAGAATCAGATGCGCAAGTTTCTTAAAAAGAGTAATTGCTTTGCCATAAATGTGCTTCGAGACGATCAGGAAGAAATTTCCCGCCGGTTTGCTACCCCAGGCCCGAAAGACTTTTCGGATCTGGAATTGGTAGAGTCAAAGACAGGGTCGCCCGTTCTCGTCAATGCACTAGCTTTCATAGACTGTCAAATAGTGCAAGTTGTTCCCGGAGGTGACCACGATATGTTTATTGGCAAGCCTCTTGCCGGTGAAACACGTGATGGCAATCCACTCATTTTTTATAGTGGACAGTATACCCAACTGATTTCTTAAATCTACAAGATTCAAATAGTATTCCCCCTTTTCAGGAATTTCAATAGATTAATGCAAAAATTGAAAAGTCTTTACATAGAGCAGCTAAAAAAAAGTATCATGGACACGCTAAATCAGAACGTTGCTGACTCGCTCATCAACCCGGATTCTACTGAAGAACAATCCCAGCCGGAATGGTTTAATCATTTCTGGTTTGGAAATGCGCTAACCATGTGCAGCCTGAAACGGTTAAATAATGTCCAATTCTGTCTTGAAAATTGCCTGCAAGAAAATATTCCCGGAGATTTTATCGAATGCGGTGTCTGGCGTGGTGGCGTGGCAATTCTAATGAGAGGTATATTGGCTGCTCATGGGGTTACGGATCGAAGGGTTTGGGCTGCAGATTCTTTTCAGGGGTTACCATCACCTCCTCAAGACTCTATAGATCAGAAAATGTACAATTTCGAAAAAGTTATTGAGGCAAATCGATTTGCTGTATCTCTGGAGACGGTTAAATCAAACTTTGCACGGTATGATCTCTTGGATGACGGAGTTCAGTTCCTACCCGGTTGGTTTCATGAAACATTGCCGAAGGTACAGATCGACAAACTGGCTGTTTTGCGACTCGATGGTGACTACTATGAGTCTACCATGGATACGTTAATTCACCTGTATCCCAAACTTTCAATCGGCGGTTACATTATTATCGATGATTGGGGCTTAGATCAAATCTGCGGAGAAAAACAGGCAGTAATCGAATACCGACAAAATCATCGTATTACCGACCAAATCATTGATATAGACTACCATAGCGCTTATTGGCAAAAAACTACATTCTGAAACACTCGATACTCACAAGTGGTAAATTAAACATCATCATGGGCTGGAGTCTCTCAACATGGCTATGGTTCAGGTCGCTAGCAACTTCGCTATGGCTGGTTGTCGGGAGGCAGTATGAGTATATTACCACCTAAGATTAATATGTTCACTAACAACGAAACACTGCTGACCTAAATAAATTGGGGTAAAAATAGACTTATACATCATCAATTCGAGCTACGGCGTAGGGATCGAGGTCGAGTGTCAAATTTCCCTTGGAAGTTGAAAAGCGCCGCCCCCATTCAGCACGAAAAGCATTGGGAGTTGTTATTGCTGCTTGTATATTTGCCTCGTTTAAGTGACGTATAAGAACATTCTCTGCCAAATTTTTAACTGTGACCTTTAGGGGGGCAAAGCTCAGGTTAGCGAGAATGATTCGACTCAGGTTTCCCTTTTTGATAGCAATTCCCTCTAATTTCAGAGGATTACTTGATGTTGAAGGCATAATTTCCCCATTGGCAAACTCACCAACATCGGCTAGCACGTGGTAAAGCGGAAATACAGTGCCTGGAATTGACTGAAACTTCTCTGGTAATTGAGATCCTTTTTCTGTTTCCATCACCCCGCGCCAACCGCTGGTCTCATAATAAGTTGTACTGCAGACGCCGCTTTGAGAAAGGTGTTTGAGACTGCCAAGCGTCCACCCGGCGCCGTACAACGACATCTGCCTCACATCAACTTGAGCAGGCAGTTGGTCTGCTTTTGGTTCCGGTTCAGGCATAGTGGCGTTAGGATTAAAACGTGGAAGAAGAGTCACTGGAGTCACAGCGAGAGGTAACCCCTCCGAAAATTTTCGGGCACTTTCAACTGTGACAGCCTGCGCTTCCAGAGTTTCAGTTAACGAAGAGTTATCAAAAGCATGAACTTGTGGGTTGATGGAATAGCAAATAAAATCTAGCAGTTCAACTGAGGGGAGATCGCGGTTCAGTTCAGTGAAATATGCATTTGTCCCAGTTCCAATTCTGACATCAGATAAATGACGGCGAGCAACTTCAATCCACTGAGAAGAGGTAGATGGCTCATCCTGATGGAAGATAAGATAGGTTGCAATAGGTGGTTCGAACTGTTGAACCGCTCTTCTCCAACTCTCGAGTTGCTCTTCGGCTGAATCGTCTAGATGCAGGGCAATTTCTAAAGATATACCTAATGAGTTCGCCTCGTTTATTGCGCGTTGTAGTGTTGGTTGGTAATCTAAGTTCAAATCGATGTCCACTCGGAGATGGGATAGATTGATAGCTTTGAGGTGTTCCAGTTCCTTTTCAGAAAGAGGTTGACCATGTGAAGCGATTCCCAGACCAATGTGTGGTATACGAGTTGAGGTCTCCTTATTGAAGGTGAAGATGGTCTGGCCGTCTTTGTTGTTTGAAAGGTGTTTGATTTTTCCAATCGGTCTAATTTTATCTGATTCTGATTTGAGGGAGAGCTTAATCGATTGTGAAACTTTCGTTCCAGCTTTGACCTCCACTGGATAGGGAACAGCCAGCGGTGTGCAGTAGGTTTTGTACGAAGCATCAGTCCAATTTCGCTGATCCTCCATTTCGAAAATATCACCGCTGAACCTGACCTCAGCCCAAAGATCAGGTTCAACTTGATGGGAAATTGCCTGTATGTCCATGAAAGGCTGATGTGGTGAGATAAACTCGGGAAAAACACCTTTCTCTGTTGTCCCATCAGCCTTTTCGACGCGGCATGGGATACTGCTACAAGCCATCGGGTGAAGGAGGCAAAAACCGATGCGGTTGCGCTCAAAAGTTGAAATCGCTTCACCATCCATGTTGAAGGTGACCGTTCCATCCACTTCACCGGTAATTGTCCCTTGCCAGAAGAAATGGATATCGTCTTGCTTGTTTTCCACATCATAAGTGATTTGGAATTTGTCATCCGCTGTGTCCATCTGAAGATTCGATAGTTTCGGAAGTATTGTATCCCAGTTACGATCACGAATCGCCACGTAAATCCGGCGGATAATCTCCTGATTCCCAAGACGAACATACCGTAAATCCCCATCTTCGAAGATCAACGATAGTGGTCCAGCTTGCAACTCTTTTTGCTCTGGCAGCAATTTGTCTTTTCCATAGTACAATACCCGAGTTGGTAGTTGTGTGTTCATAGTTTCTGACCTTCCATCATTCCTTGTTTTTTAGCGCACTGATGCCTTGGCGCAAGGCTTGTTTGTACAACCATAAATCTCCGCCATAAGCAAGGCATCGAAACCCTTTTTCCTGCATTGAACAACCTTCCTTGACGTTGGAGGCCATGAATCCAGCCGACTTTCCATGTTTTTGACAAATCTCTGCAACATGTGTTACTGCTTGTAGATATTTCGGATGGTCAAACTGTCCAGGGATTTCCATCGAGTTAGTCAAATCAAAATGGCCGATCCACAATACGTCAATTCCGTCCAAGGCAGCAATTTTGTCCGCATTTTCCAGGCCCTGTACAGTCTCGATCTGGGCTATCAGCAATATTTCTTGATTAATGCTAGACATTTTGTCCAGAATATCACCTTCCTCGTAGTCATCATGAGCAATACCAAACGCCGCACCTCGTTTGCCTATCGGCGGATACTTAGCCGAGTCTACGATTATTTTCGCTTGGGTTTCATTCTCTACCATTGGTACCATAAGCCCCATTGCTCCTACGTCCAATGAACGAGCAAAAAAATGATATTCTGTTGTCGGTACACGTACCATCGGAACGATATCCGCGGCGCGCGACGTTGCCATCAGTAAACGCACGGTTTCGATACTCCATCCAGTATGCTCCATATCAAATATCAGGAATTCTGCCCCCGCGCTGGCAGCGATTCTCGCAATCCCCGAGGTGTTAAACTCGAATACCATTGTACCTGTCGATATACCGCCTTGACTCAAAGTCCGCTTTACCTTGTTTTCTCTCATTTTTTCTCCATTTGGCTGGCAAATTTATCTAGTTTTTCCTTTAATTGAGAATGATTCAAAACATCGTGATTGACTACGTTTTGCGGAATACGGCCTGCTGATACATCCACGATACTTTGGCATGCGCTCAGGCCGTTACCTAAGAAACATTCATCCGTCCAGCAGATAGCATGTGGGGTAAGGATAACGTTATCCATACTTAAAAGAGGATTATTAGTATCAATTGGCTCCTGTTCAAAGACATCTAATCCAGCTCCTTGTATACGTTGATTACGCAGAGCGTTGATTAGTGCTTGTTCCTCCACAATGGGACCACGTGCAGTATTAATCAAGTATGCAGTCTCCTTCATCAAATCAAGCCGTTCGGCATCGATCAGGTGGTGTGTATCAGGAGTCAACGCGCAACAAATACAAACAAAATCCGATTCACGAAGCAAGTTTTCTATGTCTACCAGCTCAACACCTGCGGCTTCTGCTTGTTCAATGGTTGCATACGGATCATAAGCGAGATGATGCATTCCGAAAGCCTCAGCTAATGTGAATACTTCGCGGCCGATGTTTCCCAAGCCGATTACGCCTAGTGTTCGTCCAGTAATTCCCATTCCCATATAGTCCAATTTCTCTGCCCAGCGACCCTGACGGATCAGGGTATCTTTGATAGTAAGTTTATGACTGAGTGCTAAAATAAAAGTCATGATTGAAGCAGCTACTGGCCGTCTGACCCCGTCAGGCGTGATAGTTAGCAAAACACCATTTGCGTTACAAGCCCTTACATCCACGTTGTCGTATCCTACGCCAAATCTAGCAATAATTGCCAAATCATCGTTTCCATCTAATGTGTCAGCATCTATTTTGGATGATAATACTAGCAATCCATTATATCCTTGTACCTGATTTGCGCGCAACGTTGGCGTGTTTTCCGTTAGAAATTCCCACTCAATTCCTGTTGCCTGATCCAGCGTGTCCACGCCGATGTCGCCGAAGCCGATTGTCCCGTCCGGATTTAGGAAGTCACCTGTCAGGCCTACACGAAATATCTGGCTCATTAACTTCTGTCTCCTTTATAATTATCTGTAGTGAATATAAGAATTCATTGTGCTGATTTTTGCGTTGAAACTTTGCCAGAACGTTTATATTATAGTTGAAACTTTTAAATAAAAATGTGTATTTTAAGTTCATGTTACCATACAAACCGTATTATATTCCATCGTTGAGGATAAGGAGAAGGAAAGTTGAAAGAGTTAATTGCCGTTGCCCCAAGAGAGCCCGTTTTACAAGATTATGAAGACAGACCTGTTAGTGATGAGCAGGTTCGTGTCAAAGTTGAGTTTGGTGCCCCCAAACGAGGATCAGAGTTAACGGGATACCGTGCTGTTCGAGGTAGCAGTTTCCCTATGGGGCTTGGCAACATGTGCGTTGGTCATATTATTGAAATTGGGGATGGCGTCGAAGGTTTTTCTATTGGTGATCGCGTTGCTGGTCATGGACACCTTCGTGAAACACATACATGGCGCGCAGATGGATTGTTGCGGCTGGAAGAGCGGATGACGTGGAAAGAAGCTGTTTGTTATGATCCAACTCTTTTCGCCTTAGGAGGAATCAGAGATGGTCAAGTCCGCTTAGGAGATGCCGTTGCTGTTTTTGGGCTTGGTGCGATTGGGCAGATAACAGTACAGATGGCAAAAATGGCGGGTGCTTCGTTTGTTGCTGCTGTAGATCCGATTGAAAAACGTCGCCAAGCGGCAATAAATGTTGGTGTTGATATGACGCTAGATCCAACTTCTGTTGATGTCGCTGAGGAACTTAAGGCAGCAACTAACGGTCAAGGAATTGATGTTGCCATTGAAACTAGCGCAGCCTATGAAGCATTAGATCAAGCCATACGTGGGTTGGCCTGGGGAGGTAATGTAGCGGTTGTTGGCTGGATGAAGGAGTGCAAGGGTGGGCTTGATCTAGGGGCTGTTGCCCATTTTAATATTCCAAATCTTATCTTCGCCCGATCTTGCAGTGATCCTAACCGTGACCATCCACGGTGGGATTGGACTCGAATCCAAAAAATTTGTTGGCAGTGGCTTAGCGAAGGACGTTTTCAGTGTGAGGAAATTGTATCCCCTGTTGTTCCTTTTCTGGAGTCTCCAAAAGCCTATGAAGGGATGGATTTGCATCCGGAAAAAAGTATTAAATTGGGTGTTGCATTTGAGTAGGCCATGTATCCCTACTGCAGAAAAGAACGGAAGTTCGTATCGCTACCTCGTTAAGTTGGCATGAAAAGACAGATCTCGTCATAGCAAGATCCATTTTGGCCAAACCAATTAGAAGATGTCGTATTCTGATGTCGCGCAACCTGATTTTGACTGACGCGTGCCAATTTTCGGCACAATCGGTTGTTTGGGACTTGTCTGTAAATACATTGGGATTTCCATTGACGGAGGCAACTGTGGTATGGTGGAATGTATGCGGACCTTGAAACCCATTGGAGAATAGCGGCAGCCTAGATCCAGATCGTACCCCCAAATTGATGTCAGCACGGCAGATATACAAGTTGGTTGGATTCTCGATGTCGTTTATGTATGTTCACTTGGCGAAATGGATAATATCATAGTGGTAATGTTTAAACTTAAACAAAAAC
>DTUY01000005.1:35537-38697 GCA_012963885.1 Candidatus Poribacteria bacterium
AAACAAAAACATGGATAATTACATCTATCCTGTCGATTACGAGATCATGCAGGATTTCGCCAAAAAACATCCAATATTTCGGCTTGATGCCCCATCGTTAGAAGATATTTCTTTCTTCCATCAAAAAGGGTACATCGCCTATCCGGGAATATTTACCGATGAAGGGCAGAAGGGTTTTATGGAGGAGATTCTTGCTTGGCAACCAATGCGCGAACATTTTTCAAAAACAGAATTGCAACGAAGTAAAAGAGAAAAAACTGATGATTTTAACTGGAGAAATTGGGATGATAAGGGTCCTTGGTCAGATCAGCTTATCGATGCACCTTTCGTCACTGCTGCCCTAAAGGAGATCATTGGTAACGATTTTCATTTCTGCCATTCAACGTTGCACATAGCGTTTCGTGGTGCGGCTGCTATACCTTTTCATCAAGATCATCATCACTGGAAACATGACCATCCTATCAACTTGGCGGAACGAGATAAATACTATATCCAGATGCTATATTATCCTACTGGTTTCAAACAGGGCGATCGAAGTATCTCAGTGATCTCCGGTAGTTCTCGTGTTGCCCCAACGAAAGAGGTCACCCCTGACAAACTAATAGCAGGTGAGTACGATGACGAAGCTGGTTGTCAGCTTAAGGTGGTGGACTTTGATCTGCCACCTGGCAGTATGGTCTTAATTAATGCTAGGACATTTCATGCTGTGGCTCCAAAACCCTTGGATTCTCCACAAGAGTACCGCATGTTTGTCAATTATATTTTTAAAGAGGCGGGGCCACCCCACCGTTTTACCCAACCAATTCCACCGCAGTGGATAAGATGTGCTAGTCCAGCACGAAAGAAGTTGCTTCAACGGGATCACTGGACAGAGGATTGCTGGCTTTCTGAGAAAAGTGGCCACAACTTTGCAAACAGTCTCGCTTAGCACCAAACACCATGACGCGGTCAATCGGCAGCGACGGATCGTTGTTCAATACGATGCTTGGGGGCAATTAGGCCTTGATTTTCAACAGTGGCTCAACTACCGTTTCAACTACATCGACGATCCCGGTTCGCCGATTGATAGCGTGTGGTGGGACATCATGGCGCTGGGTTACGCCACCTACTCTAGCAAAGTGCTTGAAGCAATTCCACAGGCTGGACTGAACAAGTGGCGAGAGTAGGGAATTGACTGGGTTGAGCAGTTGGTTGTGGAAACAAGACGGCGGAAGCTTGAGGTCTTCTGGAGCCACCGCATTAGCGAAGTCGAGATGAACGAGGAGGGCACGGGGGCAGGCTGGGAGAATAAGCCTCACCCAATCAAGCAAGCGCATCCCGATTGGGTTATCAAGTCGTGGTGGAAACAGGGCCTATGGAACTTAGCTGTGCCTGGGGTCCGAGAGTTGAAGCTTCGCATTCTCTGTGAATTGGCGGAAAACTACGACTTCGATGGGTTTCAGCTTGACTTCGCCCGACATGTACCTTGTCTGCCACCGGGGCGGCAATGGGAGTTGCGCGATCACGTTACAGAGTTTGTCCGCATGGTGCGTGTGATGCTTATGGAGGTCGCCAAGAGGCGAAAGTGGCCGCTCCTGCTGGCTGCGCGCGTGCCGTGCAATCTTGAAGGGTGTTGAGAGGATGGGTTCGACATCGCCACATAGGCTAGCGAGAATTTGGTCGATATCCTGACGCTTGGTTCGCCTAGCATTGACTGTGACATTGAAGGATTTCGCTACGTGACCAGTGGCCACAACATCAAACTGCAGCCATGTCACGACGATCACCATGCCAGCGATGCTTATCAGTATCCACCAATCGAGTTCTTTCGCGGTATGGCGGTAAATTGGTGGCAACAGGGAGCTGATAGTGTGATGACCTTCAACTGGTCGAATGCGAATCCTCTGATGTGCAAAGAAGTCAGCGCGACTCCGGGACCAACGTCACAATGCTAGGCGTACCAAGAGATCGGCAGGCTCCGAACGTTGCGCTGAAAGGACAAGATGTTCGTCGTTCAGCGCCGAGGCGGCTATCCGTGGGCCGAAGGCTACTTCAACCGTAATGACAACGCGGCCTTGCCTCTTGAACTGCCCATCGATGGTGATTCGCGATCGCTCTACGTGTACATCGGAGACGATGTCAGCGCCAACGCCCAACAAATTAAACAGGTGCTGTTGCGACTCGTTGTGTCCGGTGCTGATGTATCCAACAAGATTGAAGTGGGACTGAACAGAGTTCCGCTGTCGCTTAATGTTCGCGATGATGGCTGGAAGGATCGCCAGATCTTCTCACCTGGGCCTCAATCACCATCCGGTGGCGTCAACAATTGGAAGAGCGACCCGAACCAAAAACTTCTGCGGCTCGATTACGAGGTGACACCAAGTTACTGCAAACTTGGCACCAATCAGGTGACATTACGATGTGCCGAACATAACTCACGGAATACTACTGTATCCATCAAGATCGAGAAGCTTGAATTGCATGTGCATTATGTGGAGGCTTAGAATTTACAAAGTAGCTATTGGTAACTATTGTATTGCGAACAGTCGATTTTTCATTCCGGTTGGTTGATACATAAGGAACCCTTGTGAACTATGTTGATTCCCACCGCACGATTTGGGTTGGGAGTCTTGGTCTGAACATTGGCTAAGAAGTAGTCAAATGGATAAATACAACGTCAACTGAAGATAGCCAAGATGCTAGTAACTATCAAGCTTTCCTCGTAATTGCTTGACATTGGCTCGGCTATAAAGACCAAATATCCACTATACAATTCCATTGGTTTCGGTTCTCTAACACACTCAATGGCTAGAGTCAGCAGACGTGTATGCTCTCTTGGCAAACTCCAAATTCGTATCCAGACATCTATCAGCAACTCAGAAAAACAGTGATGTACCAGCAAAGTGGAACAAACTTGGGCCTCTGCCACATTCCGCCAAACCGCTGGCGCTAGCTGTTCATTGTATTGTATGGCATGTTCAATCTATAGAGTCCAGATTTCGGAGACTACTGTATCAAGACTGACAACGGAGAGAAAGATATTTGCTGACTGGATAGCGGGTAAACCTCTTTTAGCCATTAGGTGGTAGGGAGGGATGTTCTACCAATCCATCCAAGGGTAAAGATCTAGGAGGTTTTCTCCAACATCTGTTTGCTTTGGAATAACATAAAAGTCCAGAAA
>DTUY01000006.1 GCA_012963885.1 Candidatus Poribacteria bacterium
CTGTCGGTGAGATTGAGGTACCAGCTGATACCTACCAGATGCAGACTTTCTCGCTGCAAGCCATGTCTGCAGGTCGTCGATCGTTAACCGTAGGCGGAGACATCAACCTTGGCAACTACTACCAAGGTCGCATGGTCGGATTTAGCTTGGATAGCAAATGGAGAATGACTCACCAACTGTCGTTAGACTTACGCTATAATCGTAACCAGATCCATATGGATGATCAACAGTTTGAGGCCAACGTCGTGGGAGCCAGGCTCAACTTTTTCCCCAACACGCGCTTCTTTCATCAAACTCTACACCCAGTGGAACGACGCCCGCCAATACGCCAACCTCAACTTTCTGCTCCGCTACATCTATCATCCAGGTAGTGACTTTTATCTGATGTATGATCAGCGCATGAAAACTGCCGATGGTTGGACGCTGTTGACCAAATTGACTTACTACACCAGTCTGTAGAACATGGAAACATCTGATGTGGTTCCTGCACTGACCCAAGTACTGCGGGACAAGTTTGTATTTGTTCGTGCTTCTGTGGTAGGGACATTGAGGAGTATAGGTACACCTTGAAGCACTTAAGGCAGCCAAGGAATGTGAGAAGCTGCAATACTGAGGTAAAGGCTAATTCATTACGAACTAGCATGACTGATCACTATTACTGCAAGTTATAGATACCACTATTGCAACTCTTGTCTATGGTCTTTTCTAGTGCAACATGAAGAAATCACGTGTCATAATAGCAAATCTAGGTTGAAACAGCAGTTTCCAGAGGTTTCTTCCCCCTGTTACTTTAGCTTGTAATATAGTGGAGTAAGACTCTCACAATGAAAGGAATGTTATGGTTAAGAGACCAGTTGTTGTGTTGATAGTGATGATTGTCTTAGTGTTTTCAGCCTATACTGAAGATGAAAAAGAGGTGGTGATTGGTAGAGCTAAGGAACTAAAGGGGATTACTGCTAAGAAAATCACTTGGAAGAAAGATGGGCCAAGATGGTACTGATCCCTGCTGGTAATTTTCAGATGGGTTCTAATGATGGAAACGATGATGAGAAACCGGTGCATACAGTCTATATAGATGTCTTCTACATGGATAAGTATGAGGTGACTAATAAACAGTATCGAGAGTTCATGCAAGCTATTGAACATAGGGCACTTGGCTATTGGAATGACTCAAGATTCAATTCTCCTAACCAACCAGTAGATGTGTTGGTTGCTATGATGCTACCGTCTATTCCAAGTGGATAAGTAAGAGGCTTTCTACTGAGACAGAATGAGAGTATGCAGCACGAGGGGATGTGTCAGGCAAGAAGTATCCATGGGGAGATACTATTGACTTCAGCAGAGCTTGCTATGATCAAGGTAGAGAATGGTAAGCCGACCCCGGTCGGGTCATACGCTGCTGGTGATTATGATTTGTATGATATAATGGGTAACGTTTGGGAGTGGTGTGCTGATTGGTATGACGAAGATTATTATAGCCACTCGCCATCACGTAATCCTCAAGATCCGAGTGCGTGTGGCTTCCCGCTTCAACTTCTATTCCTTGAGTCCCAACTTCAACTTCGGTTTTCGTTGTGTGTCAGGGTCAAATTAATTACCTCTGTTTATGGATAAAAAGGACTTAGCTTTTTATGGGAAATTCTCATACCAAAGTGTCTGAGGCTGCCGATCGGGTCGGCATGTCCTTGGTAACCATTTTCGACCGTGAGCGCCAAGAGCAGTTTATGAGCCAAGGCTATCTTAGGCTGGGTAAGGTTTTATCTGCTGAGAGTCTGCAGACATTGCAACAGCGGATTAAGGATATTATGCTGGGACGTGTCAAGTACCGAAATATGCGTCTTCAACTCTACCAAGATGCTAGTGGAAATGTTCGTCGCACCTTGGGTCATCAAGTGGCAACACTAGGCTACCGGCGAATTGATGATCTGGAACAAGACCCTCTTTTTCTGGCTTATATCCAGCATCCACTATTCCAGCAGATTGCCAACTATTATATCGGTGAGCGAGTGTCGATCTTTCGCTCAATGTTGATGAACAAACCGCCCCAACTGAGCCAAGCCTTGCCCTGGCATCAGGATGTAGGTGCTGGTTGGGGTATCGATACCAATCCAATTGTAACCGTCTGGACCGCACTGGATGAGGCCACAGTGGACACAGGTTGTATGCAGATTGTGCCTGGCAGTCAACAGCATGGCATCATTAACCAGCAGCACTTTCTGTCCGAGGAAGAAGAAGCGACCTATGCCTCAAAAGGAAACGTGATCGAGTTGGAAGCAGAAGCTGGTGAAGCCATTTTGCTACACAACTTTCTGTTGCATCGTTCGGGCACTAATTCTACATCGGTTTCGCGCCGAGCCTTCAGCGTGACATACATGGAGGCAGAGACACGAACCCTTGACACTGGCCAAACCTTTCCTGTTGTTTTTGGTGAAAATGCACTCGATCCGAAAACCGTAAAGGGCAAAGCAGATGAACTTGTGGACAAATTCTATGGATAATTGACAGAAAAAGCAACTCAATACGTGTGTCGACAATGCTGTTAATTCGTTGAGTTTATCTTGGAAAAAAAGTCAATGTCTGATGTGTTTATCTTCCCGTAAAGATATCGAATTTGCTCAGCGCCTACACCATGATGTCAGCGCACAACTAGGTCTTTCTAAGAGAAGAGGATGATTTTGATGCCGGCTTTGAGCTACTAATATTTATTGACACTAGTGATAAATTGGGATAAGAACCAGCGACGAAGAAGCGCATGTTTACGAGGACAGCAAACAGCTGAAGGTTGGTTGGCACAAAGTCTGTCTAAAGATCCTAAGCCTACCCAAGTTTATAGCGAGTACATAGCCTTTAGCCATGGTACCGTCAACAGACTATAGAGTTTCGTTCTTGCTAGTGTTTCCATAGCCTCGGTTTTGGAAACTAATCCGGAGCGAAGTCTACTCTTAGCCAAGGAAGCAGTTGAAATGACATATCGGGTGGATCAAACGAGCTTACCTTTTGCCAAAGAGATTTTGCATCTAGCGGCGACCAAATCTCGAGTTAGACTGACTTTGGATGAAGCTAGCCGGAGTCCGGCAGTTCGGATGGAACGGCCAGAGTTTTTACTGCCAACATCAATGAACTACTGCAAATAGCTGAGAACCGAGTCACTCGTCAGCTAACACCTGAGGGACGAGAACGCTACGGCATTTTGGATTCAAACTGGTTCTGTAGATGTACTATATGCTCGATTTACCACTTACCTGATGGTCACATATAGTGGCTCGTTGTACAAAAAATACAATCGTTTAATACATTGAAAGTAAAATTACGGGATATAGGACTATTTCTGCATGTTACTTACAGATTTTTGTATATGTATTTAAATTAAAACTAAAATACAACCCTGATTATCGGATAGATACTGCAAAATCAAAAACAAACGCTAAAATGTGAAAGGTGAATATGTTGGCGGGTGGATCCGTTTTTTTGACGAAACTGAATGGCGTCTGCTCCTCCGGCAA
>DTUY01000007.1:0-12876 GCA_012963885.1 Candidatus Poribacteria bacterium
GCCTCAATTGCCACTTGATAACGCCAACCATCCCGAAAAGTCAAATAATGCTGATGAGGTTGCTGGCAAATATCTGCGATAAAATCAATCACTAGCGCCACCCACATGTTCTGAATAATGTCACCAACTTGAGGAAGCGCTTCAATCAGTTTTTCTGGTATAGGTAAAGAATTGGTCTGAGAATTTACAGTCTTGGAAAGTGAAAGTGATAACATCCCTCGTCCTACCAAGGTTCCTTGATCTCCGTAGAAATACCAACCGTTAGTTTCGACTGGTTCAGCAATTCCACGTGTGACCCTCATCGTGACGGGAACAAAATCGCCCCCTTTAGATTCAGGTAGACTTAATTCAAACAGAGCTGAAAAGGAACCTTCCCCATCGCAGGTACGCCATTCCATATTGGCTGCTTCTTGGGGGCTGATTTTGGTGTCTCTGAATTGGCGAAAGTCATGCACATTGGGTAAGACAGGTGCTTTTTCCCGTCCCCGTTGGGCTTGGCCAACGACCGAAACCAGCTTTCCACCTGTCGTTCTTTCCAGAATTCCTAGCGAGTGAGGTAATCCATTGTTGAGCATCCCACCACCGTGGGCTAGCGAGTTCATCCAACTCCAAGACTTCAGTTCTTTAGATGCTGGATGAGAAGAGGTTACATCAATCTGTTTTAAATTACCGATCGATTGGTTGCTTAATAGCTGACGCACCCAAGTTACATTAGGGTGGTAGCAATGGGTGGCTGCGTAAGCATGTTTGATGCCTGCTTGGTCAACCAAGTGGTAAAAGCGCTCGGCTTCTGTTGCCGTGTTGGCCAACGGTTTATCACATAAAAGGTGGGCACCTAGTTGGACGGCAAGCTCAATCACGGGGGTTCTTAAAATAGCGGGTGTAGCCAAGGCAACAATATCAGGCTTAATCTCCATAAGAGTCTGTCGCCAATCGGTCGAAGCTATTGCTATACCTAAGTTAGATGCAATTTTATCAACAATTTCTTGTCTTCGAGCGCAGATGGCGACTACCTCCACACCGCAGTGTTGTAGGGCCTTAGTATGTCCCTCACCAGCCCAACCAGCTCCTACAACAACAGCTTTCAAGTCTTGAGGGTCCATATTATTGATCTCTATTTTAATTAAAGTAATTCCTTAGAATCGATTCGCTAAATCCACAATCCGAACAATCATGGTAAAATTCGGCGATATCAAAGAGTCATATTATAGTAGTGATGGGAAATAGTATCAATTACCTAACCTGACGTTAGAAAAAATCTATTTACCAGCCAACATGGTAAGGAAAAGATTTTCATCATAAAAAATAGAAGTGAAATTGATTGAAGCAGATGTGTCCAAAGTTTATACTACTGAGATATGTCCCAACTTTGATCCGAAAGCAGAGATCGACGGTTGATCTGTCAAGGCTAGCGAGAGTGGAAGACAGAGCAAACTTATTTCTGTTTTAGATTTTCCCAAGTAACGATTATCTTATCAGCAGAATCTGCCGCTGCCAACCACGTTCCGTTGTATAAACTCTGGATTTCCTTAGAATGTGATAATTGATTTTCTTTCCTTTCCGAGCGCCACTCTCAAATTTCGGCTCCCTGTGATGTAAGTTCTGACCATTTTGCCCTCGAAGTTAATAGCTGCATGGTACTAACTACCCATTTTAGGAGTGAACAACATTTTTCAACTGGTCGTCACTGGAATAAATCTGAGGCATTCTACCATTGCCTTTTCCCATTTCCTTGAACCAACAAGCAAAAGTCAAAACCGGTGGAGTTTTAATGTCAACTACTTCGATATAGGTTTCGAGCACCATCAAATCGAAGTGCTTTGCCAACTTTATCTTTTACCCACTCCTAGTTTCCAATTATTTGTCCGTTGAGTTTGATGGCGTATGCAGATAAAACCTAAGAAAAATAGGTTGGAAGACTAATCAAGAAATTGCAGGATCAAGATTCAGATGTGCGTTAATTGGGATAAAAAGTGATAAATTGAGAAGATAGTTAGATCTTTAAGTTTTGTGAGAGAAATCTATTGAATAAATAATGCCAATTTTATGATATGATCTAAGTCGCAAAGGAGAGCGTCTATGCTAGACACAGATACGCAACAAATTGGTTGGAAGGCAATTAGCAAAACAGGTGTGGTAGCGGCCGGTGGGGCCAAGGCTGTCGAGGCAGGAATTGAGATTCTGGATGCGGGAGGCAATGCCGCAGACGCGGCAGTAGGAACTATTCTTGCTCTTAATGTTACGGATCATGGAGCTTGTTCTATTGGTGGAGAGGTGCCAGTCCTTATTTTTGATGCGCAAAAACGGGAAGTAAAAGCACTCTGTGGTCAGGGGCGAGCGCCACTTTCGCAAACAGCCATTGATTGGTATATGAAAAACGGTATCCCTCAGAATGGTATTAAGATGGCGCCTGTCCCCTCAGTTGTGGACCTGTGCATTACCACTCTCAAGCAATATGGGACTAAAACATTTGAGGAAGTTATAGCCCCTACGCTTGCCTTGCTAGATGTGGGAACGGAAGCGTGGCATCCTAAACTGGCAGTCACGCTGAACCGAATGGTTGAAGAGGAACAGATCACACCCGGTAATCGTGAGGAAAAACTGCAAGCTGCAACTGACCGTTTTTACGGTCGAAATAAGCTTCATCATGACATTGCGGATGATTTGGAAGATTTTTACATCCAGAAGGGCGGGTTTCTTCGCAAAGCAGACTTAGCCAACCACACCACTCTCATTGAGGACCCAGTGGTAGTGAATTACCGAGGTTACTCAGTCTACAAGTGTGGCCCGTGGACTCAAGGACCTTACCTCTGTCAGGCTCTGCGTCTGCTGGAAGGCTTTGATCTTAAAGCCATGGGGCATTTTTCGGCAGATTATATCCATGTGGTTGCTGAGGCCATCAAACTAGCGATGGCCGATCGTGATGCGTATTATGGTGATCCAGAGTTTGTTGATGTGCCGTTATCTGTTTTACTTTCCGATACCTACACCGAACTTCGTCGGGCACTGATCGATATGAAACAGGCTTCGCTCGAAGCCCGCCCAGGTGATCCCTATCATATGGAATCTCTCAAGAGAGAGGGTGTCTTTCAACCGGGGGTAGGTGGAACGACAACTTGTATCGTTGCTGACCGTTGGGGTAACGTGGTCTCGGCCACTCCTTCTGCGAACGTCTTCCGAGATGAATCCAATGGTGGCCAGTCGGGCGTCACTTATGGTAATCGCCTATGTAGTCTAAATACAACTCCGGGTCATCCAAACTGTATTCAGGCTGGGAAGCGACCCCGCATTACGCTTACCCCCACACTGGTTCTGAAGAATGGAAGTCCGATTTTAGCCATCAGCGTGGCGGGTGGTGATCTACAAGATCAGGCAACGATGAATTTGCTTCTTGATTTCATCGAGTTTCAGATGTTGCCTGAAGCCGCCGTGACCGCGCCTCGCTTCGCCACGGCGCATCACCAAGATTCGTTTGATCCCAATCCGAACCGAACGCAGGTTTTCAAGCAAGCAGGGTCATTGACTATCAGTGGTGATACAGACTTGAGTGTTCAACAAGAATTGTCTATACGCGGGCATCAACTTGAGGTAAAGTCATCTCCAATTGCGAGTCCCGTTATGCTATATATCGATCAAGGGAGTGGGACACTCTACGCCGCTGGTGATCCAGAGGCTGGTCGTCATGTAGCAGGTTTAGGAAAAAAATAATAATGCCAGTTGACTTAAGAAGTAGCAGTCAATGGCCTTAGCGCCGAACATGACAACGAAAACCTTCAATTGGAACTGCTTTCTTTCTATGTTGGGATTGAATGAGTTAACTCTGAACTGTACTTGTTCAACCTGTGCCACTGGCGACTCTGCCATAGGTTAGGCCAGCAACCGTTATAGGATGACTCAGGGGCTTCCTGAAGCCTTGATTTAACCGTTTGTTATCACTAGAGGGCACAGTCCTCGTGGTAACGTTTTCTACCTTACCTTTTTCCTCTTTAGTAGCATAGGGACAATATAATCTGCATCTGCAGTAGCAATTCATTTACTATCTGGACTATATAAGGTTGATGCGACATGATTCATAACTACCAAGATCTTTCGAAGAACTTCATATTCTCTTTATAGGTTTCCAGGTCTTCGGTGAATTCGGTTTCTTTGCATCGGGATGAAATACTGCCGTTATGACCTTTATGAACCTAGAGGCAGTCGAAAGCAACGGAACTTATCCCAACTACGTCCATTGCTGTCGCAAAGGCCGGATATTGCTGCATCCATCAATATCCGGCCCAAACTACTAAACCTTTCCCTAGCACGAACCAATTCCATCGACCGATGTGTATACCTTTGGCCGATTCTGATATTATGTCATGGGACACTTTACATGCAACCCTACATAATTTTGCACTTATTCATCTTCGGTTAGGGTTGAACCTTATCCGCTGTGCCGAGGATCTACGTATCTGTGTATCTGTCCAATTCGGGCACTCGAATGCCCGTTAGACCTACTAGCATTTCGTGTCCTTTCTTAATGGCATCCTTATGTCGTTTCATTCCTGAAAACCCCTCCGCCGCGAACAATCCTTCCGCTGTCTTCGAGTCCACTCCACTTTTTTCGGGACTAGCAGTAAACCAGACAGCAGAATTGAATAATCTCCTAAAGCAGGCGTGCACCTCGAAGAATTCGATCTGTTCTACTCTAAGACCAGCCAATCTTTCATAGGTCTGAAGGATAGAATTTCGTAGCTCCGTGCCATTATGCATTCTCAGAAGCAATGAGGTCCAAGCCAAATCGAATCGAAGGTCAGAAACATCCAGCTGTCCCCAATCAATTACGAAAGGTGACCCATCTGCACGCACAAGGACATTTGTTAAGTGAAAATCCATGTGCACCAGCGAAGGGCTTAAACAGGATGCTAGATCATGTCTCTGCTCCAACCACTCAAGAACGGGGAGAAAGCCTGATGCCGGAAATCTATCGCAGAGCAATCGTCTTCCATTCAATTCACGCTCGATGAATTTGAAGGGGTTATCGGTCTCATATTCCGATACATCCTCAACAAACGGATGCCAGTCCAACTTGTGTATTCTCAACATAAGATTGCAAAACAAGGTTACCAACTCTTGCTTTTTATCGTGGTCATCCAATCTATTTATGAGAGTTCCCAATAGAACTCCATCAATCTTTTCCATGATCACGAATGGTTGGCCAAATGGGGAATTCTCCCGTTCCAGAAGTAGCACTTGGGGAACGGGGAAATCTACACTGTGCAGCTGGCTCATGCCTCGATACTCGCGCTCTGATCTGTGATATGCTTCCTTGCCAGAATAAATACGCAGAATCAATTCTCTGCGTTCCCTCTTATTTGCTGCTCCTTGTTCTAACACAAAGGCATAGATATCGCTTTCCCAACCAGTACTGATGCAATCCAAGTTGCTAATCTGTGGCATCATCGTCTCAGTAGAAACTTTGGAGTAATATGCTTGTAAATTACCTTGTATGTCACTTTCCACGGTGTGTTCCTCAATCTCCATTATACCAAGCACAGCAGAATGCATCAATTTCAGTTTCCATCAATCTTAGGTTATACAAAATAAGAAGTTGGTGGAATACTGGCATAAACTTCATCTATACACTCTGAGGCAGGAGGAAATATCCTGCTAATTCATCTACAGCGGGCATGGCCCCTGGCTTCCAATTTGTGGTATGGGTGTTGAGCAAACTCTATACCTTTGCGCAATAGAAAACAAGTACGTCGGACATTATCAATTGACCTGCAAATCTCAAATTGTTAGACTTGCTTTGACATCCACGCTATCTTAGGATAAAGAGATGGGTTAACTGACAGTACTTAGGGTAGTAGTGAGTCACACAGGCACTCAATGACGGCAGACAAGTCAACTGGAAGCCCTCCAATTGACCTCAAGCTACACCTTTCTATATGGGAAGATGTAACGTGATGTTATGCTGTCTTGGAAGCTGCTCTTTTACATGTAAAAATTATCCGACGCTTTGTGTGTACTACTGTGCCGAATATTGCGAATCTAGTCTTGAGATTAGTGCCGGTAGACCTCAGGGAAATGAATTTGATGCCACCAAAGGATAAACTAGCATATGTTTCTAAACTCACGCCATGCCGTGCTTACCAAATAATGAAGGCATTGAAAAAACCCTAATATGCATTTAGGCAAGTAGGGCTTTCAAGACTACTATTACATTAATTTGTTTGCATTCAATTGTAATGTCATGGGCTTAGGTTTACATAATCACTTCTTTGCACAAAAGTGTGTACTTGAGAACTCGAAGCGTGGTTCGATAAATCACCTATAATAGATCGAATCTCACTTCGTCGCTGAAACTTTTGCATGTCCTCGTTAGCACTTCAGTAACATTTCATACTGGGCTTTATACTTTCAAAAGGGGAAGTGTTGATCCTAATATCGTGGAAGAAAGACTGGCTCATTTTTAGGGGATAAACGTGAGGTTAGCCATGACAGCATTTATGGCACTACGAAGCCCTTTGTCGCTGACATCGTCTACTGCTATGTAGATTACTTGAGAAAAGTGGTTTTTGTACCGATCACTTGGTTCGGAAAAGTTCTCAGCTCAACTTAGATAAACAGCCTGTGCTATCGCCTAGTTGGACAAGGTTAATATCCATTCGGCTGAGAATCGACAGCCAGAGGTTGTTGAGTGGGGTTTCGTCTGGATATCGGATATGACGGCCACTTTTGATTGTGCCACAACCACCGCCAGCCAAAAGAATGGGCAAATCGTGATGGCTGTGCCTATTGCCGTCTGCGTTCCCGCTACCATAGACAACCATCGCATGGTCCAGCAAAGAACCGCCACCTTCTGGCGTAGCATCGAGTTTTTCGAGCAAGTAGGCCAACTGCTGTGTGTGGAAGATATTAATCTGACGAATTTTGGCTTTCATCTCTTCATCATTTCGGTGGTGAGAAAGGTCATGATGGCCTTCGGAGACACCAATAAATGGATAAGGCTTGTTGCTACCTTCATTAGCCATTACGAAGGTGACGATCCGCGTGACATCGGCTTGGAAAGCTAAAACAATCAGGTCAGCCATAATCCGCAGATGCTCTTGGTAGTCGGAGGGTATTCCTTTTGGATATTTAGGGATGATATAGTCTGGGGTATTGATGGGGGCTAGCATTTCTGTCCGTTCGATTCTTTGCTCAATATCCCGAATAGCAGAAAAATATTCGTCGAGTTTACGTACGTCGTTTCGGCCCAACTGTTTTGTAAGGTCACTTGAGTCCTGCTGGACAAAATCGAGAATGCTCTTTCGGCTGGCATCACGCTCAGCTTTTTGCGCACTGGGTAGGGTTGAGAAGAGACGTTCGAATACAAGTTTGGGGTTAATCTCTTTGGCCAATGGTTGAGTAGCTGAACGCCAGGACATGGTCGACGAATAGACACAGCTGTAACCAGAGTCACAATTCCCAGCCATAGAACCCCGATCAATCCCAATTTCTAGCGAAGGCAGACGCGTTTGATTTCCAATGTGTAACGCTGCCGCCTGATCGACCGAAATCCCAACGCGGATATCAGTTCCATCAGTCTTATGGGGTTGTGTGCCCGTCAGAAAGGCGGCCAAAGCTCGTGCGTGATCTCCACCCCCATCGCCATTGGCACGTGCTTTGTCAGCAGTCAGTCCACTTAGCACCAGTGTCTTATCTTTGACTTTATCTAATGGGTTTAGAATATCCTTCAACTCGTAGTTCGCGCCTTCTGTTTCTGGTGTCCAATCTTCCATGTTCTTACCGTTGGGCACATAAAGAAAGGCCATCCGGTTAGGTGATACTTGTTGACTACCAACTTGATTCAGGCTATCTGCCCAAGTATTCATTGGTCCCATTGACTCCAGCCAAGGTAAGGCAATACCGATACCAAGCCCACGTAAGACGGTTCGGCGTGAAAGTTTCTTCCCATTTTTTATAATTCTGCTCATAATTTTTCTCCTAGTTCGGTTTTCGCTAGACCTCGCCTCAACCGAAACGGGTCGCTTTTGACAATTGCGGTTATGAGTGCAAGGAATTGGTAATTTTGAGTTTCAAGGTTACTAACAACACGTTCGATAGTCGGACGATCGTAGTAATCCAACCCTCTACCTAAAGCGTAGGTCAACATTTTCTCGGTTAAACAACGCACAAATTGCGTTTTTCGCTCTATCAGAATCTTCTTTAGGTCTGCAATGCCATCAAATGAAGTACCATCTGAAAACTGACCAGAAGCATCAATTTTAAAATCACCATCCTTATAACGGTAAGCACCAACTGCATTGTAATTCTCGAGTGCAAAACCGATGGGATCCATCTTGGCATGACAGTTGGCGCAAGCTGGATCTTGGCGGTGCTGTTCCAAGCGCTGGCGGAGTGTGTTTCTAACGATTTTCTCGTGGTCTTCCTCTAATTCTGGCACACCGGAAGGAGGAGGGGATAGTGGTGTGCCCAAAATCTGCTCCAGCACCCAACGTCCTCTTTTGACGGGTGAAGTCCGAGTAGGGTTAGAGGTTACAGTCAACACGCTAGCTTGGGTGAGTATGCCACCACGAGAACTGCCCTGCAATCTGACACGACGGAACTCACGTCCTTTAATAGGCTTTCCTCCTAATATTTCAACGGGCTGTCCAATCCAATTCCCTTCGGTGTCTTTGATTCCATAGTGGTTGGCTAAAGATTGATTGAGAAAAGTATAATCAGCATCGAGTAGATCAAGGATGCTTCGATTCTGATTGACAATCGAAGCCAAAAACAGCTCTGTTTCCTTCAACATAGCTGAACGCAGTTTCTGATTGAAAGCAGGGAACTGATTTGGGTCAGGTGCCACCGCTATCAATCGTTGGATTTGCAACCATTGAAATCCGAAGTTACGGACCAGTTCGTTCGCTTTGGGGTCGACTAGCATCCGCTTGACCTGCGACTTCAGATTGACTGTGAGTCGATTCTTTTCTGCCAGATTAAGTAGCTCATCATCTGGCAGGGTACTCCACAGGAAGTAGGACAAGCGTGATGCCAGTTGGAATTCATCGACAGGTCGAGGTTCAGGGCTTTGTGGACGATCATCTAATTCCAATCGGAACAGAAATTTAGGCGAACACAACATTGCTTTGATGGCTTGTTGGATAGCCGCTTCCCACTTCTGACCATTGTTTTGGATTGATTCCACAAGACTGGCCATTCGTTCTAGCTCCTGTTGGCTAGGTGGACGACGATACCCACGGCGAAGCAAACGGGATAGAACTTCGCGTGTTTGATCGCTCTGTGATTTATCTGGAGAACAGGCCAAAATTTTGAGTTGAGTGGCAGGCCGGGTGTCTAGTGGCCCTTCTGACCACAAGTTACGAATTTGCAATCTTGCCGATGGTGATTCCTTTTCTGGGCTTACCATGGCAAGCCCAACTTTTTCGATATTTGCCATTCGGTTGACCCTGACTTCGATGGTTTGTGGTTTCTTCGAGTCACGAGCATTAATTTCAAAGATCTTCAGAATCTTGATCTTACTGTTCTCTGACTTGAAGTCAATGGCTATCAACCGTGATATCTCGTCAATGCTAGATGTATCTTCTAGTGCCTTCCCTTGCACAAAAAGAGCCACTTGTACTGGAGTTGGGTTATCAGATTCGGCATACAGCGTAGCGCGCAGGATAACCTCAGCATCAGCCAAGAGTTTGAAGTATCGACCGTCGTAGGTAAAAGGGCCTGACTTCCATGGTTCTTTAGCCGTTGGATCCAACAAACGATAACGTCCTTCTGGAATTCCTTCATCGTTACGTGGATTGAGCGAACGTCCGTTGCGATAGCGCTTGGAGGGTGGTGGTGGATCAACTAGAATCACACGATGGGCAATAGCTTCGGCTGCATCTAAGTACCGTTCCATCAGCAGTGGCGACATCATCAGTACATCACCGATATTATCAAATCCATAACCGATGTTGTCAGCGGGAAAGCTCTCAGTTGGGTCAAAGTCAACGCCCAGCCAATCGCGAACTGTGTTTCGATATTCGATCTTGTTAAGCCGGCGTACTGTCAACCTACCTGGGTCAGGTTTGGCATTTTGATCAATGAGATCAAAAATGGCCTTCATATTTTTGATGAGAGTCTCTATCTCTTCTGCCAAAGGCAGGTGGCTATCTGGTGGTGGCATCTGCCTCGTAGCGATCATCTCCAAGATTCTACTCCAAACCTGACGTTCCTTGATCAGTGAATCGTTGTCTGGAAACAGATCAAGCGCGAGACCAGCAGTTGGTTGGTCTCCACTATGACAACCAAAGCAATATTGTTTCAGAAATGGTAGCCCATCTTCTGAAAAGTCAGGTACATCCTCAGCCACCAAATTGAAAGAGAGAACAATCAAAGTTACGACAAGGCTAAACAGCAACTTTTTACGATTGAAAATCATAGTGGTTATCATTGCTCGAAGTGTCATTGAATTAGTGTCAAAAAGGCTAGCATTCATTATATCACCATTTTTATGCAAGTCACACATGAAATAGGACGGAATAAGTGAAACTTATAAATAGGGGAATGGACTTTCATGTTCAGCAATAACTGATGATCCCACAAGAGGAGACTACTGTGATGAAAGGTGCGCAAGAATTCTGATGAAGGCTCACTTCATAAATCAGATTCTCAGTAGAAGGCTTTATCTCAAGAGCGGCAGGGTCTTCTATGGCAAGTCGTTGCTTGAGCCAGCATAGCAGTAGTAAACTGTGCCAGTATCTAGTGTTTCTCCAGATTGGTTGCGTGGGATGCAAACTTGTGTGAATGACTGTGATACTTCAATGTTCTGTGTTTGGCTGGTTAGAATAGGTTTTCTCGTTCTGCAACACTAAAACCCACAGTAGTGTGCCTGATCACCAATAGAAAAAACACTTTTTAACAATACTGGTCACGGTAGACTTCGGCTTGGCAAAGGTCAATGTTTCTTCAGTGACTTTAATCATTATTCAGCGGGTAGCCTTTGATTGGGCCAACCATCACAGTGGACGCGGATGATACGACCAGGACGGTAACCTTCCAGCAATTCAGCGAATCTCAGGCGGAGTTGGTGGCTGCTACTGCCCGGCGGTGGATCCTTGACCTCCTTCCATTCGACAACTTGGCCGTTTTTCTTGTCATTGTTGTGCCACCAGGTGCGTAAGGTCTTCTCAGCGGTGACGACGCCGAAATCTTCCCCCTTTTTTGCCTTGAACTCTTCATAAAGCGACGAGTCTATCCCATCGAACAGCGTAATGGTGACATTGCCTCCGCCGAAGTTTTCATGCTCGACCTTATCGATCCAGCCAGCAAGCCAGTGGTAGTGCTGGTAGCGGATGTGGCGCCGCCGCTGAAGTTCGGTGGCGATCTCTCTGCTGTCCTCGTCGAGCCAAATGTCCAAAATGCAATACTCCCTGTCACGCCAACCTGGAGCTCAGGTAAAATTTAGCTGAACGATTTGTTCCGGAATAATGTCCTGCAACTCAACGGGCTTACGCTCTTTCCAGACCCGCGTGGACTGATCAATTTCGAACGTATACTTACCGTTGATTCCGTCCTCCGCTACTTGTCCGGTTGAGACGACGTGAAGTTTCCCTCGCTGAGTGACGTCCCCAGGTGCCACGATACCAAGAGCTTCGTCAATAGTCCAGCAGGAGGGAGCGTCAATGGACACAATTTTCCACGCCTGACCACAGCGCTGGTAGAAACTGAAGTCGTCTTCCAGTGAGATGGCATGATTGTATTTAGGAACGTATCTTAACTTGCCAGTAGCAGAACCATATGGCCTGGGAGGCGGAATCGTTTCTTCTTCTCCAACTGACAGTACATAGAAGTAACCGTGCAGGTGCGTGCCGATGGGGATGTCTCGCAGTTCTGCTGGTGCACCGTTGTACCAGATCATCCCATATGGAAGCATGGCGAACTGGTGGATTGGTGCCGTATGATAACGACCGTCATCTCCATCTCCATCCAAGCGCAGTCCACCACTTAATTCATAATCACCTGTTAACCGTTTTCAGAGATAGTTTGTTATGCCAACACAGTTTGATTTGATTTCAACTACCTTTGTTATATTCGGCGTTTACGTAACAATGTTGTTGACCTTCTTACGTTGGAGATTCTTTTGGTGGCCGTTGTTTCCAATCGGTTATGCTGTTTCAGGTAGTTACACAATGAATATCTTTTGGTTGTCTTTCTTACTCGGATGGGTGTTTAAAAGAATACTAGTTAAACAAGGTGGGTTGAAAACCTATAGGCAAATAACACCACTGTTCTTTGGACTAATTTTGGGTGAATTTATCATGGGCAGCTTGCGGAGTGTACTATCTATCGTGTTTCAGCGTCCAATGTACGACTTTATCAACTAAGAGACTGAGATTTATGTTTCCAATTTACCCTGAAAAACTGCCTCAAGACTATGGTTAGATACTGTTCCCGTACCTGAAAGTTATCGCCAGTTGGGTCATCTTAGGTAATAGCGTATTGCAACTGCGATGTTCCAGAGTAAGGGGATTCCTTAACTATGCCAACTTGATGCGTTTGATCACACGATCTATGACCCACAGACCAACGATTGTATCTCTTTGCGCATTAAAAGAATGTCGGGAAAACATAGACTCTATATATGGCAAATGTTCTCGACCATAACAGGAGGAGTTTTTCAATGCAGCCTGTAAATCGGGGATCAGGGATTTCATTTTCGACAATTGTTCTCGATCATAATAGGATAGGTTAGCGGCCGCCCGGAATCGCGCCCAGAGAAGATCGCTTTGCAGAGCGTTACGTAGGGCTGATATGGTTTTGTCTGCCTGTCCTATTCGCCCTAGAGCATCCGCGGCGGCTAGGCTGACGCTGATGGATTCGTCTTGTAGCAAATACTTCAGTTTT
>DTUY01000007.1:12976-19690 GCA_012963885.1 Candidatus Poribacteria bacterium
TGTTTGAAGAACCCACCGTCGGGGTAAAATGAGGCGTAGGGGCGATGGGGAAGAAAATTTCGGATGTAGCGGTACTTTTTGTTTCTGACCGTCCGGATCATCTCATTGCAATTGTCCAAACGGTCCCGAGCACTATAGACATATTCACGTGGTTCACACTTCTGCGGACCGAGAAACTCCCGGCCTTGGAAATGTTCAGGGCTTGTTATGCCAGCTAAACTCAGGAGCGATGGTCCCAAATCCATCAACATAACGAAATCGTCCACGACAGTCCCTGGAAGATCAGATGCTAGATGCTGATACTTTTCAGGAAACCGGATGATCAATGGTACTTGCAATCCGTCGTCGTAAACATGGGTTTTTGCACGAGGATAGCCTGACCCATGGTCAGCCCAGAAGAAGACAATCGTATCATCCGCCAGGCCATGCTGTTCAAGTTTGCTTAGGACATCTCCAACATGGTAGTCGACCTGAGTAATTGTGTCATAGAAGAGAGCCATTCTCTCACGGGCGAGGGGGATGTTGGGAACAAAACTCGGTATCGGGGCTTTATCAGGATCATGTAATTCCTTATCTTGCAACAGATTCGAACGTTGAAGTCGAACTTCCTCTGGATTCATTTTGAAAGTGCTGGCATGAGATTCACTAAAACTACAGATGGCGAAGAACGGTTTGTCATCTGTCCGGTCCTTCCATAGATCCTCGATATTTAGGTACTTCGACCATTCGTCCGAATCGATATACGTGTTAAGATCCGTATTTATCTGTGTGCTGATATAACCAGCCTTCATCAAGTAATGAGGTAGAAGATGCACGAACTCAGGTCGGATTGCGAAACTGCGGTGGTGTAACGTGCCAACAGTCGTTGGATGCATGGCCGTGAAAATGCTTGTACGAGAGGGCGAGCAAATTGGTCCCGACACGAAGGTGTTGGTATAACGGACTCCTTGGGCAGCCAATTTATCCAGATTAGGCGTTTTTGCATAGGTGTCGCCATAACAACCAAGGTGCCGAGCGCTCAGATCATGAGTATTTAACCATAAAAAATTCGGTCGTTCGTCTGATTTTACACTGCTCACCATAGTGGAACGATTTTCCATAATATAACCAGATTCTATTGGCTGATGTCCATCTCAGACTAAATTCTACCATCAGACCCTTTTCTAAATATTGGGTGCCATTACTTTAACAAAATCTTACTCCAGACAGGAACCTCTTTTTATGATGTTTGAAGCGCATATGAAAGAAAGAATATCATCGGTTATTTGCACCCAAATTGAAAAAAACTGAATTCTTTCTTCGCTAGTTTGGCGAGGACATAACCTTGGGAAAAAGAGATGAAACTAAATCATCTATTGCCTGAGCCGTCCCAACACCACCTAGGGATGATAGGGCCGCCCACGTTTCGTATCCACCTTGATCAATCAGTGCTTCGTCGGTACATACATAACCAATGTAACCGTTGGCTAAGCTTACCAGAAAGGTCGGCTCCCCCTTCGATGAAGACTTGATATCAAGTCCAATCTCGACAAAAATTTCGCCTGGTAGCGCCACGATAACAGCTTCTCCAAGTCTCAGCAATTGTACTGGAGCTGTCAGGTTCCGCGGTAATTTTGCCAAACGTTGACACTCAAGGGCATAAACGTCGACCAGTCCTGTGGGAATAGGTTGCCCAACAACCCAATTGAAAGGACCAACTTCATAATCGTCATAAGACCCGACTGGCACAGATAGGATTTTTTCCGCTAACTCTAAATCGGCTGAGGAAATCTCTTTCCTGGGAAACTCCAGTATATCGATAACACCATTTAACTCGACTGTTTCATGCATCTGCATGAACTGCATTTCGGTAATCAAGTGTCCAGCCAAGACATTAGCCATCTTTTCTGCTTGACGATGACCTTGATCTGTCCATTGGCTGCGACCGCTAAAATCAATATTGTTAATCTGACCGGAAGCCGCATTCCACAGTAGTGAGATACAGGTCTCACCCAAGTAACGCTTTAAGAGACGGGAAAAATGACCAAAGTAGTCGGCGGAAATGGCGCTTCCACTATCCGTTCCAATGTAGTGTAAAGAAAAATTAGCAACAGCAGAAATAGAAATCCCATTTTCACTTTCCACGTACATCATAGCGATCTCCGGATCAATGTCACCAACTGGTTCAACCAAATCCTGGTGTTTGATACCAGGGTTCATTTTTACAGTTCCATCCTTCATTCTCCAGCGTCGATAGAAAGCAATGCGATCTTCATCAACACTAGCAAAACCAATTCGAGCTGGTTGCAACCGCCGAATCGCTAGTTCGACTACATCCGCAATTTTGAGGTAGACCCAATCTATATAACTTTTATCTTTATTAACTCCAAGTAAATCAGCTACCGCCACGGCTGTATGGGTATGCGTGGCGTTAATCATGACATATCTCGCTGCAATACCACATCTTTCTTCGATCCGTTCCTTAGCTTGGTCAACTATTTCTTGAGTGACGACAATTAGGTCACACGTAACCATTGCCAAACGAACAGAACCATTATCTACAACTAAAGATTTTACTAATAATTCATCATCAATGTCCTCAGCATACCTGGGTCGAAAACCTCCTGGCATGGCTGTTCCTAATGGCGGTGTGATGTTTGTTGCTGCACTTCCGGCTCTGAGTTTATTCGGCATCTCCCCTCCTTCAACTATTATTTCAATTTCATTATATTTCCGATAACGCTGTAGATCGAAGAGAAATAATAATGATAAAATACTATACGGATCTCTAACCATGGAGACAAGGTTATTTTGCTTTAAACAGTTTCTTGACAAGTAAAAAGAGAATCCGTAAACTTTCTCAATGGTAAATTTAAAATAAGGCGTTGGTTGCAAACTGAAAATCATTGATTTAATCCTAAACTTGGGCTTTGGAGCTCCACTGTTCTCTGATGACAACAAAGTTGGAATTGATGTCACAGTTGCGATAAATGTTCAAACATCCTGATGGTTAGGTTAGTTAAGAAAGGACTTAAAAATGAATATTGACGGATCTCAAGTTGTCATGCTAGCTGGTGTCGGGCCTGGACTTGGTGCGGCTCTCGCACACCTGTTTGCCAAGCAGGGATATGCTGTCGGACTAATGGCAAGAAACACTGAATACATCAATCAACTGGAATCAGAGTTGGTAACCAGTGGGTATACGGCAACCGCCTTAACGGCGGATCTGACCAACTCAAATCAGGTGCGATCCGCCTTTTCTAAGCTTCGGGAACGTTTTGGCCCAGTAGAGATATTGATCAACCATGGAGGCTCGGCCTACTGGAAAGGAATTCTAGAGGTTTCTCCAGAGGAATTTGAACAGGTCTGGCGAGTCTCTGTTTTAGGTGCTTTGCTCTGTTGTCAGGAGGTTGTTCCCAATATGCAAAAGAAAGGGAAGGGGACTATCTTATTCTCTGGAGCAACATCTACTGTGCGAGGACGAAAGGGCGCTATTGACTTTAGTAGCGCTCAATTTGCCCGACGTGGACTTGCAGATGCTATGGCACGAGAACTATGGCCACAGGGAATTCATGTGGCCCATATTATTATTGATGGAGTGATTAATACTCCACGTGTCAGGAAACAACTTAAACCGGACCCTGATGAGCCTTTACTAGATCCAGCAGAAATAGCTAAGAACTACTGGCATCTAGTTCAACAACAACGGAATGCTTGGACCTTCGAGCTCGATCTGCGCCCGAATCGAGAGGCATTCTTTGAATGAACCTGTACTTATGTGTCAATGGAATGTTTCATCTTCTCTATCTATCAAATGCAGAGTGTGTCTGCCAGCAGACAGGTCAAAGGAGTTAGCAATTTCGCCATCTAACTCATACTGATCAGCTTCTTCACCAGAGACTGTGAAGTTGCAATTCTAGCTTCCCTTAAACCCGTTTGGCGTTGCACCAAAGCGAAAGCCAATAGCCTCAACAGAGAGATAAAAGCCACGGCCATACCTGAAAAATCCAATTTTTGCAGCCGATTAACAGCAGTTCGACTAAAGGCCAGGTACTTCCCAGTACAATTTTGTTGGTTGCGGATCTTTGGCCCCACTTTGTTCTATCCGTGTGTAGTTCCTTTCCTCGTAAATCAGCAAGATCAAGGTTAGAGATTACAAGAGTCGATGGGGAAGTTGCAGTTCCAGTGGTGAGATCATTTACAACTGGAAAGTGGAACCGTCCTAATCGGTCAAATCGTACTTCTTTGAATCCTTCATTCCTAGCATATATAAGACCATTGCACCAATCACTATTATAACAATTGAGAAGAAAGATATCATGCAAACCGCTTATCTGTGCTAGTTTCGATGCGTTTGTTGCACCACCATTCATTGGAACTCCAGCGTGAAACATAGTTCTACTTGCCCAAACTGCACCCACAACTGCAAATAGTTCCATCAATTTTTGAAAGAAAAACGCCTATGGCCGTTGCTGACATGACATGCCGTTTACGGCTGTAATCGATCTGCTCCATCCGTTAACCATTCTAAATCAAATTGATCAAATGAAATTGTTTCGTAAGGATTGCTTTCTCCTCGTTCGTACAGACAACATATCTGCTGTTTCGTATCCAAACAAAGGTCAGAATAAGCTGCTGGTCCTGCGTGTAGAACCTTGCCATTACTCCACGTTCGACACTCATCATAGCTAATCCGAATAGTCATTCTTTCTCTGTTCATACTTGCCGGATTTGAAAAAAGAATCCGATTTCTATGGTATGAAATTTTGTCTGTGTATCTAATCAGGCTAGCTTGGCATACAGGTTCAATCAGGTTTTCCTCCCAAGCCCCTTCTTGGAAACTGTCTCCTTGGTCATGACTCCATGACCCCACGCGACGCTTTTCACCAACATAGTTTCGGCTGTTCAAGTAAAGCAATCCGTCCACCGTTTCCACCACAGCACATTCATTAGTTCCATTCTGTGTGCTTCCGCCGATCTGCCATCTTTGACCGTGATCATCACTGTATATCACGTGCGAGTGATACGGATCTGTTTTTCGGTTGAGATTGACTCCGACCATATGATCACATGGGATCATGAGTCGTCCACTTCTCAGTTGGATACCGTGACATGGACCAGTTGCGTACCAGGTCCAATTATCAAGTTTCACTTTGGTAGTAATCTCCTTTGGATCTAACCATGTTGCACCATCGTCCTCACTCGAAGTTAACCAAACAGTCCTAGGCGCTTTTCCTTGGCAAATTAAGGACTCATGTCCATCCCCTAAATTCCTACAGAACAGCAACCAAATCTTCCCCGTTGATCGATCAATAACTGGAGCTGGATTTCCTGAAGTATCTCCATTGCCATGAACAACAACCTGCTGATCTGTCCAAGTGTCACCATCATCAAAACTTCGTTTAAGTAACAAATCGATATGTCCAGCATCACCACCACCAAACTTTCGTCCCTCACAAAAGGCTAGAATCGTATTGTCATTAGATCTAACTAGAGCAGGAATTCGGTAGGTATGATAGCCACCAGTGCCGCTTACAAAAAGATTCTTTTGTTCATAATACATGTTTATCCTCCTTTTAGAGTCGGCATATTCACCGCATCCGATCGGCGCAAGTGCATATGCCCTTCCATCGAGTGTGGGTAACGTGGTGTAACTGACGAAACCTCGCTCAACCGTAACAACAGCTCTTTGTCTAATTGCCATCCTGAACAGCCGACATTGGATCGAATTTGCTCAACTTTCGTGGCACCGACGATGACAGAGGTAATTGTATCTTGATCTAGAATCCAACGTAGCGCGACTTCGGCCATGCTTTTGTCCAAATCCTTGGCAATCCCATCAAGCGTCTCAACTGTCTGCTGAATTTGTGGTTTCAGGAAGTCATCCATGGTAGATTGTGTATAATTTAAGCGGCTACCCTCAGGTGGTGATTGATTTGGTTTATACTTTCCAGTTAAATATCCGGCAGCCAAAGGCCCCCAAACAATAACACCGATCTCCTTCTCTCTGCACAGTGGGAGAATCTCCTCCTCAATGTCCCTTGTCAGCAGGTTATATTTCGGCTGCAAACTCTCGTATCGCGCGAAATTCCTGGTCTCACTGATCCATAGTGCATCACATAACCGCCACGCATACTCATTACTGCAACCGATATACCGCACTTTCCCCTGATGAATCAAGTCATCCAAAGCTCGTAGCCGTTCCTCAGCTGGCGTTTCGCGATCAACATGATGTACTTGATAAAGATCAATGTAATCGGTCTGAAGACGTTGCAAACTGTTCTCTATTTCGGCGACAATATGCCGTCGTGAGGTGCCAGAATCGTTAATATCATGTCCTATGGGGTTAAAGACTTTAGTGGCAACAACCAATTTATCACGGTTCCCCTTTTCCCTAATTAGCTTACCCAAAATCTGCTCGGATCGGCCGTCTGCATAGCTATTCGCGGTATCAAAAAAATTGATTCCTGCCTCAATTGCCAGATTGAATATTTTTCTTGATCGGTTTTCATCTATTCCCCAATCATTAGTGCCAAACGTCATGGTACCCAGACACATCTCTGAAACCTTTAAGCCTGTTCTGCCCAAACGACGGTATTCCATATTCCCTTTTCCTTAGAAATGAGTTAGTATTGAATAAATTAACATGTTTTCGTGTCAGCAGGTTGACTTCAACCTGTCATCTCACTTTAGAAATGGTGCTGCGATAAATCTACTCTAAACATAAAATCACCA
>DTUY01000007.1:19790-38649 GCA_012963885.1 Candidatus Poribacteria bacterium
CAAGAATAAAAAATTAGCGAATAGAAGACTGGGACGTACCGGATATCAGGTTACCTGCTTGGGGTTAGGAACCTATCGATTCACGATTGACTTCGGAATCCCTCGAGAACAATCGTTATCACTTTTGCATCGTGCTGTGACTCTAGGTATCAATTACATGGATACTGCACCTCAGTATGGGTCTGGTGAAAGTGAAGAATTGATTGGACGTGTCCTGCGGCAACATCCAGGTCAACAGGTTTATATTAGCTCAAAAGTTGGGAATCTAGGTGAAACAATTGTCAGATCGTTTGGGGCCGACGCCTATCGAAATGAAGACTGTATCAGACGGGTCGTCGAACATTCCCTCTGGTTACTGCAAAAAGACCATCTGGAGATGGTTTTTGTCCACGAACCGGAAATGGAGATTTGGGGCTGGGACGAAAAGACACTAGATGCCCCGGTGCTCCGCATTCTAGAGAAACTCAGGGATGAAGAGATGATCGGCGCTATTGGTCTTGGTAGCAATACGGTAGAATTACCCGGTAGACTAGCTGAAACAGGCCGCTTTGACGTAATAGAAATTGCTAATGGTTACACCCTTTTAGAACACAGGCTCGAAGAACGCATTCTTCCGGCAGCGCAGAAACACGATCTTGGAATTGTCGCTGGTGGTCCGTTTCGCGATGGTCTATTAGCTACCAAACAGTACGAAAAAGTCGAGACCCTCAGGAGAGATGCAAAACAAACCGGATGGCTTACAGAAAATACCCTAGACCGGCTTTACCTTCTTTATCGACTGAGTGACGAAACAAGTCTACCCATGTACGAGCTAAGCCTTCGCTACATCTTGGGTAATTTTGCCATCCATTCCGTTATTCCTGGAGCACAAAAGCCGGCGGAAGTTGAGGCCAACTATCAAGCCGCTTTGAAAGGCCCCTTACCGACAGATATTCTGGATGCCATTAGAAAAATTCAGCATAAGACATCATAACAGCAAAATCTGTTTTGTGTTATCTATCAGAATTGAGCAGATGGCATAAGATTTGTCCATCGATCAAGACATTTCAAAACTGACCAAGTTGTTGTCAGTTTGCCTTGAGGCTGAACAGATAGAATATCTTCAGCCTCAAAATCCATTTGCTCTTTCACTTCTCTCTCACTAAGACCTCTGTTCCAGATGCGCACTTCGTCAATGTGACCAGACCAATATTCCTTTTTACCCCCGCCGCCCGCGTCGACAATGTTGCCAATCCCAACCGGATCCTCAATAATATTGATTTTCCCCTTTGCTGGTTTTTGACCAACTTCAATGCCTTTCAGATATAAGACCATTTTCCTGCCATCATACGTTCCGGCAACATGAGTCCATTTTCCAATTTCAGCGATAGGACCGACGATATGCTGCCACCCACCCATGTTGAGGGAAAACCGGTAGGTTCCTGTTTTATCGGTTCGAATATCGTAAGAAAACGTCGTTTGACCTAAAACATTAGTTGGTGACTTGCCGATAATAGTTCACCAGTCATTCAACAATTCTTTACCAGGATTAACCCAGGCCATCATGGTAATCGCAACCTCGATGGCCAGACTTTCAGTAGTGGGCACAACTACTTGATCATCAACTGCGTCAAAAGCCAGTGATTGGCCAAGTTTACCTTTTCCCCATTTTGGTTTTCCAGAAACCTTGCCGTGGTTCCGATGTACTGATAGGTCCTTAATTTCTTCTTCGACTTCCTCATCAAACGAAAAATACAAGACTAGCGAGTCTTCCTGAGCTTCAATAAGCACAGATAAAATTGTTAGACTTACGGTCAACAGGATTAACAACAAGGGCTTCACCTTTGGTCTCTTTTTTTATAGCGAGGTTTTTGATTTCCTTCACAGGGTTACATAAATCTTCTGTTCGTTTTTGATACTAAGATCTAGAGATTCAATCCTCTAACCCCTTCCAAAACGTTCATGGGGTTTGATTTTCAGATCCGGGAGTTTTTCCCAATAACGGGCAGTAGGGGAGTCACGCCAATCTGTATCCAGTTTATCCCAAGAAAATGGTTCGCCCAACCAATTGAAATGCGGTTGTAACCATCCTTCTGTGATAACATGACTTTCGCCTGCATACCGAAAATCGACTGACAAACGAAGCACATCTCGTGTATGGTTGTTGGCAGCAGCATGAACGGTCAGGGACTTAAACAGCAGTAGATCCCCGGTCAGGTAGTCTGTCTGTAGCCAATCTAGATTAGAATCAACAGCCACTATGTTTCCACCTGGTCCTGGTGCTGGGCGAGGAACGAGAAAACCAGCCTTGTGGCTTCCGGCTAATAATTTCAACCCCCCTACTGCTACTGGAACATCACCCAGCGGTGCCCAACAGGATATGATCTCCGTAGAGCCTCCAACGTAGAGCCAGTCCTGATGCGGTTGTGTGCCACGCTCATTGTCACGAGGAAACACAATCCGGGCAATTGTCATAGGTAAAGCAAAAACCGGCTCCTGGAAAATATCTTCCATAATTTTGTGAACACGATAATGAAGTTTCAACCGATGGAAGGCTTCCAAAGACTGTACTTTTGCGTATACCGGGCGCCATTCTTCCTGTCCTTCAAGAACCGGGGGGTGATCAGTCAAACCATCCATTAAGTTAGATTCGTCAAGTAACCAACCAACTTCCTGACAGAATTCGAGGATTGATCTTCTCAGGTCTAAAACCTCATCTTTAGGTAGAATATCCCTCAGAAACAAATAACCGTCATCGCGCAATCGCCGACGAAGCGTTGGCGGATCATCAAGCAGGTGGTTGGATTCAGCGAAGTATTTCATCGATTCTCCTTCGGAAACGACTTAAAGTTTTTTTTCAAACTTTGGATGAACTTCAACATCATCCAAACTCACTTATTATACTCTATAAATTCTTTATAATAATAGGAAATAAGGGTAGTCCACGATAACATCTTAACATATTATATTGCAACATCTTGCGATATTGAAATTTGGGATTTCATAGCTTTATTTCAGTTCAACAGAATTGTGATATTGTCCATACATTCAGGTCATCTAGGAGTTAATAATTTGCAAAATCAGACCCAACATTCATTCATTACTCAAACTACCAAAACTGTTAAATTAGGATACCTTCTCTTTCTACCCAGCGATTATAAAAAAAACACTGACCAAAAATTTCCGCTGATTATGTTTCTACACGGGATGGGAGAGCGTGGTGATGATAACCTGAACCTGTTAAAAAAACATGGTATCCCAAAAATAGTTGAAACGACCCCAAACTTCCCATTTATTGTGGTTTCGCCACAGTGCCCTGACAATTCTTGGTGGACGATGGAAATTGATGCCTTGAAAGCATTACTCGATGAAATCATCGATAGTCATTCCGTCAATCCGGATCAAATATACTTGACTGGATTAAGCATGGGAGGATATGGGACATGGAAGTTGGCAACAGAACATCCCGACTATTTTGCTGCCATAGCACCTATTTGTGGGGGCGGTGATCCTGAGAAGGCAGAGCAGATTAAAGATATACCTATCTGGGTGTTCCACGGTGCCAAGGACTTAGTTGTGACATTAGAAAAATCAGAAGAAATGGTCGAATCTCTCAAGTTGGTCAATGGAAACGTGCGCTTTACGGTTTATCCTGAAACCGAGCATGATTCTTGGACGAAGACTTATGATAATCCTGAGCTTTATGAATGGTTCTTTCAACACACACGGTTACGGAAGCAATGATCGATTTTCAATATAGAAAGGTTGGTCTGTTCTATGGTTAATTTAATTGTTTATATTGGTAAGGTTCTCTTTGAGAAATAACCAAGCATTTCTTGTCTTGCTTTCGTCAGTAATGGGAAAATGGAACGATTTTTAAAGGAATGAGCAATTTACAGGAAATCATCTACTGAAAAGAATCCTCTTAAAAATAGTAACTAAACAATCTATATTTAATGTTTCGCTGACAAGGAAAAGGCTGCAACTGTAGAATTCATTCCTACCAGCAATAGACTAATCTAGTCAAAAATTAGAACTGACTTTTGGCAACGCTCTACATAACAGCAAGTTCATCCTGCAATTCGACCGGTGTTGCAGCCCTTCATGCTCCGAGTCATAATTGTGTTTATGTTAGCCTTGGCTAAAGCTACTTTGAAGATCGCAACTTCATCCAGAACCCTTTTCAAAAGGGTGTAGTGTGCCAATTTATTCCCCATGTTGTATTTATCACTTGGTCTGTATTTATCTTTATCTTCAAACTTTCCACCCATGTAGACATCATGGTCTTTTACAGAATCCACCCCCTGGAAAGGCGAAAACACAGTGATGCCATTCATCATCACATACATTATTTTAACCACCGGCAACCTCAATTTGAACAAAAAACCGTATTTAAGTTTGATTAATTTGCGACATTATAAACAGGATTGAATTTCTGTCAACGAAAAGCACTAACTCAGATAATATTATCACTATCAAATGACCAGTTTATGTTTACTTGACAAAGAAAATCGATTTTCGTACAATGCGACTACCAACATTAACGGGGAAAGAATTCCATGAAATTAGCGCTTCAATCGCGCGATTTTCCAGTATGGCAGGGGGTTGTATCGCTTGAGCCAGCTGACGATTGGATCAAACCGTGGCGAATACCGTATCAGTCACAGAATCTATTCCACCCTCAACTGTGTATTCGAGCCGCCATGCCAGCGGGTGTGCGGATTACTTTTCGGTCCGATACTAGCTACATTGAGGGACAAATTGAACCACAATCGGAAGAAAACCAGATAGATCTATACTGTGACAAGGCATTTATCGCATCAGTCAGTTTGAAGAAACAGAATAGGTTTTTATTTACCAATTTGCCAAGTGGTGAAAAGCTAATCGAATTGTGGCTCCCGCAGAAAGGAGAATTCCGGCTCAAAGTTCTTGAAATGTCCGACGATGCTAGCTTGGAACCTATCAAAGACAGTCGACCCCGTTGGATTACCTATGGCAGCTCAATCACCCAATGTTCTGCAGCTGAATCGCCGAGTCAGACATGGCCTGCAATTGTGGCACGCCAATCAGAGCTTAATCTAACTTGCTTGGGATTTGGAGGGCAGTGCCACTTGGACCCAATTATTGCTCAGGTAATTAGGGATCTTCCAGCCGATTTTATCTCCATCTGTGCTGGGATCAACATCTATGGTGCAGCCAGCTTAGGAGCGAGATCGTTCCGCCAGGCTATCATCGGTACAGTTCAGACTATCAGGGAGCAACACGTGGACATTCCGATTGTCTTGATCTCTCCTATCTATTCGCCATCTCGTGAAAAGACGAAGAACGCGGTGGGATTCACGCTTGAGGAGATGAGACTTGAGGTTGCGGCGGCCGTTGAGGATTTGAAGGCTTACGGTGACAGACAAGCGCATTATGTGAATGGGTTACAGATTTTCGGCGCCGATCTGGTTGAGATGCTACCGGATCAACTGCATCCAAATGCAGAAGGGTATAAAGCATTAGGTCAAAATTTCATTCAACAAATTGCGAATAAATTCTTCGTTAAATGATAGGTCAATCAAGCATACGTAGATTGACGGAAATCTTTTCTTTTTCAGATTCTAGTTCAGCTTTACGTTCGTATTTCTGATTAATAACCTCTTTCGGTGCACGTTCAACGAAATTTTTGTTAGCCAGGGTCTTCGTCACGTTATCAAGTTCTAAAGTTGCTTTATCCACCTTTTTCTGCAGGCGATCCCTCTCCTTGTCAATGTTAATGACACCCGCCAACGGAATATATACAGTCAAATCACTAATTACTGTAGTAGCAGAAGATTTCGGTCTCTCTTGATGTTCAGCTATTGAGACTGTTGCAAACTTTGTAAATGATCGCATGTTCTCTTCAAGATGTGTCTCCAAAGTTTGCCGTGTATCTGCACTTGGTGCTTGGATCAGTATTTCGATCTCACTTGAAGGGGGAATATTCATCTCGCCTCGTACACTCCGAATCTCGTCGATAACATCCATGATAACTCCCATTTTAGTTTCAGATGCCGAATCTTTGAGGTTCTGATTCGACTCCGGATATGGTGAAATGGTGATACTTTCTCCCTCAACAGGTAACAGTTGCCAGATTTCCTCGGTTAAAAATGGCATGATGGGATGCAACAGGCGCAATGCTCCATCAAGGATTTCGATAGCAACTGTTTGAGCTGTGTGTTTAGCAACCGGATCATCCGAATAGTAGAGTCGTTGTTTTATCATCTCCACGTACCAATCACAAAACTCATGCCACATAAACTCATAAATAATGTGTGCTGCATCACGGAACCGAAATTGTTCAAAAGCATCGTTAATATCCTGCACTGTTGTGTCAAATCGACTGCGGATCCACTGATCAGCTAGTTGCGGGTGAATTTCAATTGACGAAATTGGATCATAGTCTTCCAAGTTCATCAGCAAAAACCGCGATGCGTTCCATACCTTATTGGCAAATCGTTTACCAGCTTCAATCTGGTATTCTGGCAACGGCATGTAAGGGCTGGGAATGGTAGAGTAAACAATGGCAAACCGAAAGGCATCCGCGCCGTACTTTTCAATTATTTCTACGGGATCGATAGTATTCCCACGGGATTTACTCATCTTTTTCCCATGTTCATCAGCGACAAGTCCATGCAAGTAGACCTTTTTGAAAGGAACATCACCTGTACATTCCAGACCAAGCATAATCATTCGCGAAACCCAGAAAAAGAGAATATCCCAACCCGTAACTAGCACCGAAGTTGGATAAAAAGTTTTGAGAAGATCTGTATCTTCGGGCCACCCCATGGTTGAAAAAGGCCAAAGCCCTGAACTGAACCAAGTATCTAAGACATCTTCATCCTGCTGGATATTTTTCGACCCGCAATCAGAACACTCATCCGGAGTATCTACGGCACAGGTGATTCCATGGCAATCATCACAATACCATATCGGTATCTGGTGCCCCCACCACCGTTGACGTGAGATTGACCATGGCAAGATATCTTCCATCCATCGATGAAAGCGTTTAGTTTCGCGGTCAGGAACAAAAGTAATTCGGCCGGCTTTAGAGGCTTCAATAGCACGTTCGGCCAAAGGTTTTACATTCACATACCACTGAGGCGAAATGTAAGGTTCAATAATCCGATCACATCGATCGTGATGACCAACAGCATGCACGTGATCGACAACCTTGAGTAGTAATTTTTGGTCCTGAAGATCTTTGATCAATGCCATCCGACAGTCAAGTCTATCCAAAGAGGCGTATTTTTCACCCGCATTTTCATTCAGAGTTCCATTCTCATGAAAAATATTGATTGTATCCAGATTATGTCGTTTACCAATTTCATAGTCATTTGGGTCATGTGAAGGTGTAACCTTAAGCGCTCCTGTTCCAGTTTCCATATCAACATACTGATCAGCAATGACTGGTAATTCACGTCCAAGAATCGGCAGAATAGCAGTTTGTCCAATCAAATGCTTATACCGCTCATCTTTTGGATTAACCGCAACCGCGACGTCTCCAAGCATCGTTTCGGGACGCGTAGTTGCTATGGTCAAGAATTCGTCTGAATCCTTAATACCATACTTGATATGATAAAAATTACCTTCAATTTCAATTGGGATAACTTCTAGATTCGACACGGCCGTCTGGCAATTTGGACACCAGTTAACCATGTAATCCCCACGATATATCAATCCGCGTTCGTAAAGTTTCACAAATGCAGTTCTAACTGCTCTAGATAGTCCTTCATCAAGTGTGAACCGTTCACGCTCCCAATCACACGAACTACCGATCTCTTGTAGTTGACCGATAATACGTCCGCGTGACTCATTTTTCCATCGCCACATTCGATCGATAAAATTCTCACGTCCAATTTCCTGTCGGCTGGTACCTTCCTCAACTAATGTTCTTTCCATAATCAATTCCGTCACGATACCAGCGTGATCTGTACCCGGCATCCAAAGTGTATTGCAGCCTTGCATCCGCTTCCAGCGGATCAATGTATCTTGGAGTGTATTATCCAGCGCATGTCCAGTGTGCAAACTGCCAGTGATATTGGGTGGTGGAATAACAATTGAAAAAGGAGTATTGGTAGACTTATCTTTTGCACAAAAGTAATCTTGCTTAAGCCAGAATTGATACCATTTTTTCTCGATTTCTTGGGGTGAATAATTCTTCGGAATATCCGTCATCATTCCATTTTTCCTTAATCTAAAACTGAATATTTAGACTATAATAAAGTATCTCAGAAACTTTGCCAAGCAGGTTATTGAATTGAAAAAGCTCTTCTCGATTAATAAAACGAGAAGAGCTCAAAATTTATGATCGAGCATGTCTAACCTAACCAGAAATTAGGTTCTCAAGTGTTTTAATAGCTGCATCGCTATCAACACCATCAGCAATAATCTCCAACTCATCACCTTCATCAGCTACCAGCATTATGACACCCATAATACTTTTAGCATTGGCTTTCATCAATTCTTTCTGAAGAGATATCTTGGACTCAAAGCCCTTGGCAACATCTGCGATTCGATTCGCTTTTTTTACATCGATTCGCATACTGACAATTATATTTTTTTTAGCCACCATCGATCTCTATGATAAATGTTAAATATTGACACAATATAACACATCTGATACCTAAATTGGATTCAAGCTGTGTTTTTCTTATTAGATAAAGTATCATTCAACTCACTATTCAGATTCTTAGGTGCGTCAATGCCGAACTTTTGGCTTAATAGATTTGCAGCTGCGGTTTCAATCAAATTTGAGATATTTCTACCAGGTGCTACTGGTATTGTAACTTGATCAATATCTGTCTCATGAAAGACATAAGACTCATTACTAAATCCGGTCCGGTCATATCCCCGGTTCTCATTCCATTCCTCAAGAAATACAACTAACTCAACCTGCTTCCTGTCTCCAACAGCGGTTACCCCAAATAAGGAAACAACGTCAATGATACCAAGTCCACGAACTTCAATGTAATGCTTAAACAATCTTGATCTCATGCCGAGAACACGGGGACCAGCGACTTGTTTGAGCAGAACGGAGTCATCCGCAATTAGGCGATGTCCTTTCTGAATTAACTCAAGGGAACATTCACTTTTACCGATACCGCTCTTGCCTAAAATCAGAACACCGATACCAAACACATCTACTAAATTTCCATGAACACAGTCAGCGGAACCCAATTCGTCTTCAAGAAAGTGGAGTAATCGAACCGTGAAAATCGTCGAAGTCAGAGGTGTCGATAAAACCGGAACTTGATACTGACCTGCCAATGTCTTAATCAACTCTGAAACACATAAATCCGAAACGAAAATTAGACATGGGATCGTGTATGAAAAAAACTGGGATAATACTTCGAATTGGTCGGATGAAGAAAGCTCCTCAATGTAGGCAACTTCACCTTTTCCAAAAATCTGCACCCGATCAGAACCAAAGTGGTCATAGTACCCACACAAAGCAAGGCCTGGACGATTCGAATCAGCCGAGATTATTTGACGATTTAATCCTTCTTCACCAGCAATAAGATCAAGTTTAAGATCTTCACTAGCATATCCAATTAGATCCTGAACAGTGATATGATGTGCCATTTCCAGGTGCTAAATTCCACCGATCTGCTTTTGTGACCGATTTGCACGATCCAATCTAATCCCACTTTCGCCGTCTTTTACTCGACGAGAGAATTCCAAGTTGTTCCCGATACTTAGCTACTGTCCTTCGTGCAGCATGAATACCCAGCTCTCTTAAAGAATCTGATATTGCTTGATCACTTAATGGCTTTGCCACATTTTCCTCTGCAATCATATGTTCAATTTTATCCTTCACTGTTGTAGTCGATATGGTTCCGGAGTCGGTGTCAAGTTCGGCGCTAAAGAAGAAAGATAGTGGATAAATCCCTTGAGGTGTCTGCACGTATTTGCTACTTGTCGCACGACTTACCGTCGATTCGTGTACACCCACACCATCAGCAATTTCACGACGCACAAGCGGCTTAAGTCCGTTAACTCCCTTTTCGAGAAAACCTGCTTGAACTTCAAAAATAGCCTCAGTAATTCGGGCAAGCGTCTGTCGCCTCAAATCGATGTTCTTCAGCAAATCAATCGCTTTATCTCGATAACTTTCAAGGAACTTCTTTGTCTGTTTATCAAGTTTCTTGAAATCATTAAGCATCATGTCAACATAAAATTGATTTAAACGAAGTCGGGGCATCCCACTATCATTCACAATAGCTCTGTACTTCCCCTCAACTCTCTCTAAAGCCACATCAGGAATAATAGATCTTTCTGAAGCACTCTGCCCCTTACTAGATGACGGCATAAAGCGCCTTCCCGGAAACGGATCAAGCGTGCTAATAACATCACGAGCAGCTAAAACCTGATCCGTTTTGACGTGAAGAGCTTGCGCAAGCTGACGGATCTGGTTCTGCTTAAGAGCATCAAAATGCTTAGTAATGATATCTGTCACCAAAGGATTATCAACACCATATGCCTTAGCTTGCAGGAACAGTGTTTCCTCAGTCGTCCGAAACGGCACACCAACAGGTTCAAATTGTCTTTGCATAAAAATCAACACATCTTCAACATCTTCAACTTCACAACCAATTTGCTTAGCAATTTCCTCAGTTGGGTTCAACACTTTCGATTGATAAGTGTTACCATCATCAATTGGGTCATAGATTGCAAGACACCCATCCTCATCTAAGTTACCGATAATTGCAACACCTATCTGATGCTCACGCTCAGACAGTGTGATTATATCAATTTGGTTCAACAGAGAATCCTGTAAAGACCAGTGACTTTCAAGATCTTGCGGTCGACCATCAGTCTCAGAGTATTCAAATGCAAGTCTCTCACTCGGGGAAATACTGTCATCTAAAAAATCTTCCCAACCGAAGTCCGGTTCCGGATCACTGGGTTCTATCAGTTCCTCTGCTACTTGAGAGGAATCTATATTCTCTTCGCTGCCTTTATCAACATTATCTATGCCTGAATTTGTTAGTTCCTCTAATTCGGAACCCTGTTGATCTAGCTCTTCCTCTGAGCCTTCATCCAAAAAGGGATTTTCTTCTAACTGCAGTTCCAAATGCTGAGAAAGATCCAAGCGGGACATAAGCAACATCTTGACCGCTTGCTGCATTCTCTGGGACAGTTTAAATTGAAGCTTTTGTTCAATTTTTTGGCTGATTGATTGATTTAGTCCCAGATTCATTATCCTGATTCCTATGTTACTTCAAGTGTTACATCAATGACGGCGAAGTTCAAAGTGGCTGCCAAAATAGCTTTGACGAGCAATTTCATTGCCGATTAACTCTTCTGGAGAACCAGCTAATGTAATTCGCCCATCAGTGATAAGGTAGGCCCGATCAACGATTTCAAGCATCTCTGCCGCATTGTGATCGGTCACTAGAACACCCAGATTCCGGTCGCGCAGATGAGAAATGATTTGCTTGATGTCCTGAACAGCAATTGGATCAATTCCAGAAAAAGGTTCATCTAAAAGCATAAAAGACGGATTGGCTGCCAAGGCACGAGCGATTTCCGCTCGACGACATTCGCCACCAGAAAGAGTGTAAGCTTTACTCCTTGCTAAATGAGAGATGCCAAGTTCGTCCATCAATTCTGTTTTCCTTTTGCGGCGCACTTGTTTATCACCATCCATTACTTCTAGTACGGACTCGATGTTTTCTTCAACCGTCAACTTTCGAAAAATCGAGGTGTCCTGAGGGAGGTAACCAATGCCAAGCCGCGCACGTCTGAACATTGGAAATTTTGTGATGATCCGACCATCATAGGAAATCTCACCCACATTTGGTTTGATTGATCCCACAATCATGTAAAAGGTTGTCGATTTACCTGCGCCATTTGGCCCCAATAACCCGACAATTTCACCTGTTTCAACTTCAACACTTACATCGTTAACAACGTTACGCCCTTTTCTAGAATAACGCTTTACAAGACCATGTGTTTTCAACTTAATAGACATATCTTCGCAGATTAGCCTTTAATTATTCTGATTTATCGGACGACGCATTACTATCATCCTTACTGTTACCACTAATCCGAACACGAAACTTCACATCTCCTTTTCCAGTTCTTTTTCCAGTTCGCCGATTAAACATAAAGTGTTTCGCTTCCAACCGATCTTCATTTTGTAAGACCACGACATCTTCACTAAGTTCCACAATATCCTCGACATGATCAATAATTGCATGCTTACAGGTGGCAAAAATATCCTGATCGCGCATTTCTACATTGCCAACAGCAACTGTTTTTTTATATTCTCCCGTTTCCAAGTCACGATGAAGCGTAACCTTATCAGCATTTAGGAATCCCCCCGTCTGCCGAATTCGGACTGCGCCAGTCAGAATAGTGAGACCTGTTTCCTCATCTTGTTCAAAGAAATCTGCATGTTCACAAACAATCATCCCCTCTTCTTTTTGATTATCCTTTGCCTCTTTTTTTTGTTTGCTCGCAACAGTTTTTTCACCTTCAGCAATCAATTGGCAAGGAATCGAAATCAAGATAAAAATAACGTAGATCGAAATTAAGGTTCCGAGCACTTTGTGATGAACGACGCCTCTTGAATTATAAATTGGTTTCATCAATCTTTTCATCCTTTGGATAAAATTTTGCGCGTACCTGCTTCATCTGGACAACCTTTAGATCAGGATCGCCTGTTGTTTGATGCCCAAATATCACCGAGTCACCACGCACAATCCTCGATTCGTTTGGTGCGTAAAGTTTCTCTTTGTCATTGAGCCAGTGAAGTTCATCTGTAAACATTTTCCCATCCTGGCTAACGGCAATAACATCCTCAAAAACCTTCACATCCTGGTTGGATTGGATAAGCTCACCGTGTTTACCTGTTACAGTTGCCGCGAGTTTCCCGTTTTGAAATATTTCCACTACTGGACTGCTAACATAAATTATACCTAGGCGGGAAGTGGCAGAGCGTCCTACAAGCTTCCACTTCAACACACCTTCCTCAGCGTGACTGGTGGAAAACCTTGTTAACTGCTGTTGCGGGATATCTTCCAGATTCTTTCCGACAACCTGATTCTCTCCTGTATTACAACCTGAGCAAACAACAATGAATGCCAACACCATCACCAAGATTAGGCTAGCGTGTTTTCGGTTGTGTCTTCCATCGATCATGCATCCAAATCCATTGTTCCGGATAACGTCTAATATAAGATTCAATTATCTTTGTAAAATGCTGTGTATTAACAACCAGATCCGATTGATAATCACCAGTCTGCTGCAAATTCAAAGGAGGTTCTACCACCAACCGATGTTTATCGTTTGTCTGCCGGATGATGAACATTGGCAAAATCGGAGATCCTGTCTTAAGCGCAATGGCGACGGGACCATACGGCGTATAAGCAGAAAGATTAAAAAACTGGACAAACACACCTTTCGTTTTGGTATCTATGTCTGCCAAGATGCCAAGCAATTCGTTGCGATTGAGACAACTCAGTGCTTCACGTATTGATCTATCCCGATTAAGACTAATGTAACCTGCTTTTTTACGATGCTGATGAACAAATTGATTCAACCACTTCGACCTTAACTCACGCGTAATTGCTCTGCCTTCATAACCATTTGTCGCCAGACTCACTGGGAGAAGTTCCCAGTTTCCCAAGTGACCCGATACACCAATCACACCCTTTCCTTCCCTCAGGGCACAATCGATATGCACCTTGCCTTCAATGGAAATATCATTCTGGACCCACTTTTCCAAACGCCCTGAAAATTGCAGAAATTCAACTAAGTTTTTCCCTACGTTCTGGTAGCAACGTTTGGCAATTTTTTGGGCTTCATATCTGTCTACTTGAAGACTACACTCAATATTATTGATCGCACGTTTCCGACCTTCTCTAGACAATATTGCTATTAACCCACCAACTATTTTGCCGACAATCATCGATGAGTTCCGAGGTAGCAGAGACACGAAACCGTTAAGAAACCACGCAATAAAACTGTACAGAGAATCTTTGAGAACACGTGATTGACGAACTGCCATCATCTTAGTTAGTGTAGCAGATTGAGCCCAATCATTACAAGGCGAAAGCCTAATACTAAATTCCCTATATTACTTTAAAAAGTATAACGTCAACGGGAGTTACTAGAGAACTTAAGGTAGAAGACTATACCGAATATGATATAATGTTTTTGCTATATATGGAGTATACGGGAAAGTTGTTTTCAAACGTGTAATTAGTCTGAAAGTATCTATATAATAATAGATGAATCTGCAAAAATTTATCAGAAATCATGTAGAGTACAGAATAGATCCCCTAACTTCTGGGCAATCTAGAATAAACCCGAAAAGAGCCAAGAGAGCCAAACAGACCGAAAACAACGTCGAACAGAGGGGAATCATCAGTAGATCAAAAACCCAATGCATATTTTGTCCTAATCAAATAGAGAAACAGACAACAGAGTTCCCGACAGACATTTGCCAAACAGGTAGAATCAAAGAAGGGGAAACAACAATCTTCCCCAATTTGTATCCATTCGCTGAGAACCACGCTGTCGGGGTAATCACAACCGAACATTTCCTCGATCTGGATCAATTTACAGAGGAATTACTTAAAGACAATTTAGTTGCAAGCAGAGACTATATTCTATCAATCAATGCTAATAATCATAAAGCAAGGTTTCCCACTTATATCTGGAATTATATGCCGCCATCTGCTGGAAGTATAATCCACCCACACGTCCAAATTATGGTAGACACTGAGCCAATACCAGAAATTAAGAAATTTCTACAAAAAAGTAAAAAATATTTCCAAAACAATAAGAAGAATTACTGGCAGGTACTGGTCGAAGACGAAAAAAAACTGGGACAGAGATACATTGGTGGAAGCGATATGCTAGCATTGATTGCCAGCTTTGCGCCGAGAGGTTTTAATGAAGTTCAATTTATTTTTCAAGGTATTAGTTCGCTCTCTGAATTAACCCTCAAGCTAATAGACGATTTTGTTTCTTGTTTAGTAAAGCTCTTGAATGGTTACAAGGAACTGGGAGTTGGTGCTTTTAACTTAGTTACCTATTCTAGTGCAGTAAACCAGAATCACGAGTATTACTGGTTGAATATGAAGCTCATCTCTCGTCCGTTTCCAAAGGGAGTCTATACCAATGACACTGGCCCTATGGAAAGGTTGTATGATGTCTGGGTAATTGACACACTACCGGAAATGGTGGCAGAAAAGTTAAGAATCCATTTTTAAACCTGATAGGCATAACATCAACATGGTGAGGACTACAGTTACAACAGGGTAACGAAACAGCCCTATGCGAATCAACTTGTTTCACACCGCTCCCCAAGTATGCCGAACGAAGGAAGTCGCTTTTTTAAAGCCTTCGCATCCCGTGTGGCTTGCCTCCTCAACGCTAAGCCAACCATCAAAGCCACCGTGCTTCAAAACAGAAAGCACCTCTTTTATCGGAGACACGCCGGTACCAACAAGCACAGGCTCAAAGGAATTCGGGGCGCGAATATCGAACACATGCACAGTGACTACTCTTTCCTTAACGACTTTGAGTAACGCAATTGGATCTTCACCAAGAACCAAGGGGTTCGCTGTATCAAAACAGACCTTTAGGGAAGTATCAGTGAAATTTCCAAGTATCTCCAGGAAAATATCTCCAGGTTGGGAAAAGTCCCAGTACTGCCAGGGAGCCCCTTTGGTATGATTCTCGTATGCCAGGATCACACCAACCTTCTCTGCCTCATCGAGTACCCGGCAGAGTCCCTCAACCGCCCAACAGATGCCCTGTTTCCGATGGAGGCCGGGGTGGTTCTGGCCAGCGGTTACACGAACAAATTTGGCTCCTAGAGTCGCAGCCAGTCGAACATCTGATTTCATCTGTTCGATCTCCCTCTCTCTCTGAAAGGCATCCGGGTGGGTAAAATCCGGATAGCACACAAGTGTACAAATATCTAGCTCTGCCCGTTGTGCTTCTTCGAAAATTGCCTCAAGCATCTGTGTTTCCCGAGTAGGAAAGAATTTCACGCTGACGTCAATACCATCCAAGCCCAAATCCGCACCAAAATGCACCCAGTCTAAAATGGATCTTTTGCCGCTAAAAATATCCTCATACAGAGAAACTGGTAAACAACTCAGCTTCATTATCGAAACCCTCATTTCTGTATAGTATTTATATGGAACGAAATATGAATCTCGACCCAAAATTTGTTTCTTTCTTATTCATAGCTAAACTGTCTCTACCTAAGCGAGGGAAAATGAAGATACGCTAATTAAAAATACAAAGGTGATAATAAACAGTCTTTCCACTACTACACTTTTACCCCAATTTGTATTTAGTTTTAACTTAAATACAAATGCTATATTATGAATATTCCTTACTTGAACGGCAGGCGTCTCCTCGCTTTAATCCCATACACGAGTTGTCTATTTCGCGGGTATCAGCAGTCATTTCATTGCTTTATATTTCAGTTGCCTAACTAAATTAAGCAATCAATTAAAATAGGTCCCATAGAGCCATAATTTTGAATAACGGTTCCCAATGAAGGATGGTTGATCCTGACTCATAAACTATATCTTTCTATGTGTAATGCTGTGCCGTCGCTAACCACTTTAAAACGTCTAATTAGATCAAAATTGAGAAGCACCATCAGAGCTCAAACTTAAACAGAATCATGCGCGCAATAAAAATATATCGAAGATCAACATGAACACCCCAAAAGAAAAAAACCTTCAAATCCCGCATTTGTTTTCTAAATATCAAAGCAGTAACTACAAGGAAAACGAATATAGAAACAGCGCCAATGAATGAGTACGCAAATCGAAAATCCTAGGTTTTGGAAGCAAAAAACTACCGATTTAAAACCCAACAGCAGCGAGAGCGATCTTGCGATAACGTTCGACTTTAAGAGAAATTTTTTTAGCCACGCCATCTACTGATTCATCTGCTTCCATTTCATCACCCCGATGGAACCAAGACTAATCCCCTACCCCATACTCTCTGGCTTGATTCATTTTAACATAGCTGATTCAGTTAGTGTGATAATTATCAGGCAAATGCTGAAATTATGCCCATCGGCATTTGATTATGAACTGCATATTTTTAGAGAGTTGTCAGACAGTAATCACAGCAGGAAGATGCACATGAAATGATACTACACGGGATAATTAGGAAGGATTCATGCTTATCCAAATTATATAGATAGTGTGAGGTTAAAATAAGGGACGAAATTGGACGAATCAACCGATGGGGATCAGAACTTCCCACCAGTCAACATGCTCCATACCCAATTCATTCCATATACGAGTCTGAAACTTTTAAGTAGGAATCCTGACCTTTAATTAGATTCTTATTTCATAACACATTCCACCATCCCTAGGGGCTAAAGGCATACCTGGGTAACTATCACTCTAAATTCCTATGTTTTTCTTCTCCCCAGTTGTTTGTTTCAAACAGCAATATCCTGATAGGGTATTTTTTGTGCCTGATTGTATTGTAATTATTAGTTAGTCCTGATAAGATAGGTCTGTTCGGTTAGATCTACCAGAAATCAAATTATATTGCCAACAATTGTGCCCCTATGGTGTCGTTGAGCGAATTCCAGAGATTCTGAAAAAACCGAAATCACGTAGAGAATACCCTAAATCGTAGTCTTAAATATTTAAATCAAGCGGATGCGTCCATTCGCGGAATTAAGTTAGCCAGCTAACGTCGCATTGCTATTAAAGCAAATGTATGAGCAGATACATTTGTTCTTCACTACTAAAAGGAAGGATCAAATATATGCCAGCCTTAAATCGCCAGATTGTCTTAGCGAGCCGGCCTGACGGTTACCCCATTGAGTCCAATTTTGAATTGGTCGAAAATCCGATCCCAGATCCAGCAGAAGGAGAGATTTTGGTTCGAACCATCTACTTGTCAGTAGATCCATATATGCGAGGTCGGATGAATGCCAGCCAAAAATCATATGCCCCGCCAGTCGGTAATCGAGAAGTCATTACCGGTGGTGTAGTCGGCGAGATAGTGAAATCGAAGCACGATCAGTTTCAAGTTGGAGATATTGCACAGTGTCAACTCGGTTGGCAGGCTTATGGAACGGTAGCTGGTGAAACCGCTCGCAAAATCGACCTAGACCAGGCACCAATTTCAACTTCGCTCGGTATTTTAGGAATGCCTGGCTTGACTGCCTACTTTGGTCTACTCGATGTCTGTGAGCCTCAAGCTGGAGAAACGGTTTTCATTTCTGGGGCGGCCGGGGCGGTCGGTTCACTGGTAGGACAAATTGCTAAGATCAAAGGCTGTCGAGCCGTTGGTTCAGCAGGGACAGATCAAAAGGTTGAGCACGTAGTTTCAGATCTCGGTTTCGATGCCGCCTACAACTATAAAGCAACTAGTGATTACGTTGCTAAAATCGCTGAGTTATGCTCAGAAGGTGTCGACGTCTATTTTGATAATGTTGGTGGTAAGCAGACTGATTCGGTTTTCCCCAATTTCAACATCGGTGCTCGTATTTCGATTTGCGGTCAGATCTCACAATACAACCGAAAGCAACCAGAACTTGGTCCTCGATTATTCTTTAACTTTATTACCAAGCGGCTTCGAATGCGGGGTTTTTTGGTGTTCGATTTTGTAGATCGACATCCACAAGCTCTGGCTGAGATGACAAAATGGCTAAATACAGGTAAATTACAGTATCGTGAAACTATCACTAATGGTCTTGAAAATGCACCAACAGCCTTCATCAGCATGCTGAAAGGCGGAAATTTGGGTAAGCAGTTAGTAAAAGTATCCGACGAGATCTGATTTGGCGAACGAATCAGTAGACCTCTTGCATAAGTCAGGATTTGAGTTTGAGTTCAAGATTGTAGATGGC
>DTUY01000008.1 GCA_012963885.1 Candidatus Poribacteria bacterium
GGAAAGATTCAATTTTTCTATCTTTTCGGTTAATGTTGTTTAAGAGTGTTAAAAGGAGGAATATTTCCATGACAGCAGTTGCAATTACACTCGGAATAGCTGGGCGAATTATTAATATGAAGCTAATTGGCCAAGTGTTGAAAATAATGAAGCGACATCTTTACCCAATTAGGCTACCACGATGGTCCAGCCGTCTATCGATGGTCGCTTCGGCTGCGTTGGCGCTCTGCGCTCCGTCTCTAAACGCGCAGGGTGAAACAACCAGGATGGCCAAGAAAGCTCTGGGGCTAAACAAGATCATTGCCTTCTACGGCGCCTACCCGGAACTTAAATCGCAAACCTTTGCTAGAGGTAGCGACTGGAAGTATTGGAATAAGCGGGGCGGGATTGTCTCAAGGGGGGTGGTCCACCAAGCGTTTCTAAGCCAGAACGTCGCCGAGGCTTCCGACTATCTAGCCAAATTAGATTTTGGTGACAATCCCACACCGGTGATTGACATTGACGAGCTCGGTTGGGACTTTGACGAGGGAATCGACCGGCACTCGATGGAGATCCTGAAAGCAACGCACAATAAGAGGTCCGACCTAAAAATCGCGATTTGGCAGATGCGGGAGTCCCGTCACACCGAAGTTGGCGGCAGTATATCGCGATACCGTTGAGCTGGTTATGATGGAGACTTACGTTGACCTGAATGATCCGTGGATGATTGCGTTTCAGTTGCAGGCAGCGCGTCTTAACGGTTTGCTGGAGAGGAGCGTAGTGGCCTTGGGGCTGGGCAAGGAGAGCGACGATAAAGGTGGGTACCGATGGACCCAGACGGCCGAAGAACTGGAGCAGCAGATCCGACTCATCCGGTTTGTCGCACCGGAGTCGCCCGGTGTAGCGTTCTTCGGCAAGTGGAAGTTAAAGGAGAACGACTGTCCGCTGACGGATAAACAGTTGGACGATATCTGTGGGCGTTTTCTGGAGATCCCTACCGACGGTCATGGCCTCAAGCCCGAGCTGCTTCAGTTAGGGAGGATCTTCGCTAAAAGTTACGATAGGCCAGCCATTTTCTGTTCGTCGACCTTTGTGTTGCCATATTTTCATTCTGGTCATGATGGGGGACAGTGGGGCGAGTCGTATGAACCGCCAGTCGCCCGCGTGCTCATGATGAATCTAGGTAACAAAAGTGCAGAAGGTATGAAGGTGGGCCTGCGAGACCAGAAAAAGGGGGTATGGGCTGCTGGGCTAGTGGACGTCCCGGCTCGATCGGTGGTAGTGGCACTACTGCCCATACTATCGGGCAAGGGGTTCTGGGGCTGGGGTGGAACCTCTATCATGGAAGTCAATGCTCCGGAATACGAGGTGTTCAGTTTCTTGGATTCCCGTCACCATGGGAAGCAGAATCCGAGCCAAAAGCCTTTTAACGAAACTTCTGTTGACAAGATAGAGTAACTACGTCATTGTCAATTTATCTAAAAACGTGAGGTGAAAGCCTAATCAGCCGTTGCAGTTGACGGCAGGGATGTGGCGTTATTGACGTTTTTGGGGTTTCAGTGGGCAATTATAAGCGAGGTAGACGAGATATGATTGGAGCCATTGTCGGAGACATCACTGGCTCAGTTTATGAGCGCCGCCAGATTAAGACCAAGGATTTCTCGCTCTCCTATCCTCAGCGCACCCCTGACCATCGCGGTGGCCAACTTGGCTCTCACTGGCTGTTCTTACGGGCAATCGGTTCACGAGATTGTCCGATGCTATCCAAGAGCAGGATACGGGGGATCTTTTATCAACTGGCAAGTGGAGCAGGGTTGACGACATTCGGATGGTCATGATATTTGTCATCTTAAATGGTCGGCACCACGTATTAGAAACAGAACCCTTTTAGTTAAACAGTTTATTGAAACTTTATCTGGAAGTTCAGTCAGATAAACCTTAGCAATTGCACGAAATCAGATTATAATGATGTTTGATCAAAGTCTGAATTTTTTGACTTTCGAAGATGATTTTCAGACGGAAAAAGTACTGGCGGGGGAACAGATATGGGAGACTCTGGCAGTTCAAAGAACATCAATTGTATTTGGAGTTACCGATCAACCATGGGCTCCAGCGGCCTATCGAATCAACAGCATTGTTGTGCAGCTTGAGAAACACCTGAGCGATTGGGATACTATTGCTATTGACATTAATGGTAATGCTCGATTGATTAGGCATAATTCGGTAGTTTATCGGCTTCATTGCGTGATACTGCCGGACACAATAGGCTGCCACTCAAATTTTTTCTACCGTTGTCCTGAATGCAACGGTCATGTTTACCAGTGCAATTGCTTACGGATTTCTGAATTTGCTCAGCCTAAACCGGAAACAGAGGGAGAGACAAAAAATGTCATTATCTGTCCAAAGTGTGGGGGGAAAATCCAAAAACTGGGGGAAGGTGTTCTTTTCTGTCTGGATTGCGACTGGGAAACAGGATTCAATCCTGTTGAAGAACTTGACAATTAAATGGGTATTGTTATAGATATGTTAATAGCCTACAATATTTAATACAACTTATTCTCAACTATAGAAAGAATGTGGCGCTTGGCAATTGAAGATATTTGGGAGTATTTCGACATCATGATATTAAGGAGTTAAACACATGAGTAAATTCAAATTGGCTTGTCACTTGATCCAGTTTGCTGGCGAACAGAATGAAAACCCCGAAAAGGTATTTCGAGAAGTGGCCGAGGCTGGTTGGGATGGTGTCGAGGGCATCGGTATAAGCAGTAGTGATGACCTAATTGATATGGCTACTTTGGCTAGTCGTTTTGGTCTGCATCTTGTCAATGTCGGTGGCATGGGGCTGCCATTGATGCAGTTAAGTACAATATTACTCTTGGTAATGATGCTGCAGAGGTTCCAGGACTCGGGCGAAGCGATTGGGGGGGAGATAACCCAACTGAGACCGATTTTGAACAGGCGGCCCAAACTCTAGATGAGATCCTTGACTTTTGTGACCAGCACAATATAAAGGGATTTCATCACGCACATCTCGGTACTATGATCGAAACGGTTGAAGATGCTGAACAATTAATGTCAGCAGCACCAAAATTATGGTTGTTGTTTGATACTGGTCATCTCTTGGCCGCAGGAAGTGATCCCATGCAAGTTTTCGATAAACCGATTTTGCGCAACCGGATTGGACACGTTCATCTGAAAAACTTCCATGCCAATGATCCGCAGAGTTGGAATCATCGTACGCAGAAGTTTGGTGAACAAGGCCGGTTTGCCGAGTTGGGAGCAGGCAATGTCGGATTGGATGTCGAAGCTGTTTTATCTGCACTGGCCGAGGTGGGCTATGAGGGTTGAGTTTCAGCTGAGCTGGATCGCCCTTATCCTCCTCGTCCGCCAGCAGAGGCCGCCAAAGTGAATCGTGAATACTTAGCGAGTCTCGGCTATTAGACTTCTTACAAAAGCCGCCAAAGTTATCAGTTTGTATTCCTTCGGAACAACATA
>DTUY01000009.1 GCA_012963885.1 Candidatus Poribacteria bacterium
GCATTCATCTGTCCAGTGTTACCTGGTCCTGAAATCAGGGTGTTATCTGAAATCAAGGCAAAAGTCCCTCCACTACCACCAAGAGTATGAAGATACTTACCATTGCCCTTCTAAAAACAAAGGGATTGCCACGGCTGTTTTGCACATAGAGTTGCTCACTTGAAGACAGAAGATAGCCTTGAGGAGAGAAGCCGGACATCTTTTCCTGCCAAATTAAATCTCCGTTTCGAGCACCAACGGCACAAAGGAAAGCATTATTAAAACTAAAAATCCCAGCGCAAAAGTAAGCTACCTCATCGCCGACTAAAATGCCGGATCTAATCGGAGAAATTGAAATCATTCGGCCATTTCCTGGCAAACGATAGCCACCTGGATCAGCTTCATAACGCCAGATCTCCTGACCATTCTCTGCAGAAACACAATATACCAACCCATCGTCTGATCCAACGTACACCTTACCACTATAAATCGTTGGAGCGAATCGTATTGGAGCTTCAGTGAAAAATTTCCATCGCACTTTTCCATCTTCGGCATTCAAACAGTAGACCTGATCATCTGCTGAAGAACCGAAATAAACGGATTTTTCGTCTATAACGACATGGAACGCCCAATCAAAGATCATTTTGGGTTTCAAGTTATCAACCTTATGCCAGCCATCTCGCCTAGCAGGACCAAGCCAAGCCGGTTGCGGAGGAAATTTGGACTGATGAATCCAGACCTGCTTCAACGTCACAAGATCTACATTATCGCTTGTAATCCCAGAGCGGGCAGAATCGTGCCGATAGGTCGGCCATGTGTCGGCAATACCCAACCCACTAGATATAAAAAAAACTATTAAAACCGCTAAATACTTGATTATAAAACACATATTCCTAAACCGATTCTGCAAAACGTGTGTCATTGTTGGATTATACTATCAATCAATGAATTCTCACATCTCGCTTAAGTCTACCCCAAATTGTTGATATCCTGTCTCGACTAGGATTAACAGACCTTGGTCCTTGATACACCAGCATGAACATACCCGCAGCATAGCCTTTGTATTCATGTGCTCCTTTGATTCCTCCCTTTTTTTCGCCAATTCCATGGCCAGTTCGAATAATAAACTTACCGTCTTTACCCGAACCAATGTCAGTCCATTTAGCAACTAAGCCTTCGCTGTTCTCCCCGGTACTGAATTCAACCTGACCATCACCCATTTTATGAGCATCAACTGAACAGGCGTATTCAAATCCATCTGCCTCCAAAATCTTCCAATTTGTTATGCGTTCTTTATAACCAACTCCACCTTTCCGGTTAACTGTAGCAACGAATGTGTAGAGTGCCTGTGGATCTAAGCCAGAAATAATCAAATCGAGATGCCATTTAGGCCCGTCGTTATAGCTCATATTTCCGCCCGCATCAACAATATCATTAAAAACCTTGAAGGCATCACTACCATCGTTGAAAGTCGCGCCGTCTTTTGCCCAGTTGATAGTATTCCCTTGCGATTTATGTTCAACAAACGAAACCATCACACCCGTATCTTTCCCATCTTTGAATTGTAGCAGATTACCTTCTTCAGGAAAAGGATTGCCACGTCCAAGACCAAAGGTTGTGACGTTCTTTTTTAGGAACTGTACCCCTTTTTCATAAATACAATCATTGTAGGCTTGCCAACTTGCTGAACTCACTTCTAAATTTATACCAATACTAATGACCATAAACATAAATAAAACAAAAACTGTAAATCTCATTAGAATTCTCCTTTAACACACAAAGACTCATTTAATAACAAAAAAATGAGTCTTCATTAATCTAAATCTAATATCAATATGTGGATTTCAGTAGACTCCACATTGTTGTCAATTTCCCTTTAGCTTTTACAGAAGTTCCTCGACCATGGAATTCCAGCATAAAAACTCCTCCTGCATAACCTTTATAGGCGTGGGCGCCATCAATTCCCCCATTATCAGAACCAATACTATGACTAGTCCTGATAATGATAGTTCCATCATCTCCAGATTGGATACCAGTCCATCTTGCCACGTAACCGGAACTGTTGTCTCCAGTGCTAAATTCGATAGAGTCTTCACTGATCGTGTGAACACCCTTTGAGCTTTCATTTTTGAATGCTTTGGCATCAAGAATTTTCCAGTTTGTAACACGCTCTTTATAATCACCACCCCCATTGCGTTGAACTGTTCCCACAAAAGTATACTGCCCTGCTGAATCCAAGCCCTCAATTTTAAGATCAAGATACCAACCAGGCCCATCGTTGTAGCTCATATTCCCAGTGGCATCCACGAAATCGTTAAAAATGTTGGCTGCATCACTGCCGTTAGCAAATTCAGCCTTGTCCGTAGCAGAATTAATAGAATTCCCAGTGGATTTATGTTCTAGAAAAGTCACCTTGGCACCAGTGTCACTACCGTTACTCTGATCTAGCAAATTACCAGACTCTGGATGTGGATTTCCTCGACCGATTCCAAATTTTGTTATGTTTTTTGCAATATGTTGACCATCTCTGTATACACAATCATTAAAAGCAACCCAGTTGGCGTTGGCCAAAGAAACCAAAATTGAGAAAATAATTACTGACAAACTGCTTCCTTGCAGTCTTAATAAGAACGACCTTTTGCTAGAAGAATTTGTATTCGGCATGGCACAGCTCCTTATTGTACGCCAATCAAATTTGGCTGTTAAATAACTCCTAAAATTAACAATACAACACAAAACCTCTCGATAAATACTACGGTATCATTTTCAATCCTTATCAATTAAAAGTGTACTTTCTTTTAAATTCTGCTATCTTTTGATTTACACGTCAACAACACAATGATTATGGATATTGAAAAAAGATTGGACCAAGCTGTTGCTTTTCATCAAGCAGGGCAACTCTCTAAAGCCGAACGGTTATACCAACAGGTACTCGCAGACAATCCTCGAAATGCGGATGCTCTCCACCTTTTAGGTGTTGTCGCCTATCAAGTCGGCAGGCATGAAATAGCAGTTAATTTAATCACTCACGCCATAGAAATAGACCCACAACAAGTAGAAGCCTATAACAACCTCGGCATTGTATTTAAAGAGCAAAAAAAATTAGAGAAATCGATTCAAACCTACCACAAGGCTATTGAGATCAATCCTGACCACGCAGAAGCACATTACAATTTAGGCAATGCCTATCAGGAACAAGGAAAATCAGAGAAATCGATTCAAGCCTATCATAAAGCTATCAAGATACAGCCTGATTATGCCGAAGTCTATAATAATCTCGGCATTGTATTTAAGGAACAAGGAAAATCAGAGAAATCGATTCAAGCCTATCATAAAGCCATTGAGATCAAACCCAATTATGCCGAAGTCTATAATAATCTCGGCATTGTATTTAAGGAACAAGGAAAATTAGAGAAATCAATTCAAGCCTATCATAAAGCCATTGAGATCAAACCCAATTATGCC
>DTUY01000010.1 GCA_012963885.1 Candidatus Poribacteria bacterium
CTGGAATCTATACTTTCGAATACCTGCGGCAGATTTGTCCTCAGTCTCAAAATGAGCAACTATAACTATTGTTTTATTTTTCGTGATTTGCTAAACTTTTCTATGTATGTAGCAATTAAACTCCAATTTATATTTTTCGATGGAGGCGCAAAATGCCAAAATTCGGCGTCAATTTGTTATTATGGGCAGATAAATTTGATCGTGAATCCGTAGCACTCATTCCGCCAGTGGCGGAGATGGGATTTGATGGGGTGGAAATACCAGTTTTTGCCCCGGAAACAGTTGATATCGCACACACCAAATCTGTTTTAGACGACTTAGGGCTGGAGGTTCTAACCTGTGCAATTATGGGACCTGACCGAGATCCCATTAGTGATGATCCATCTGTACGCCAGAATGGAAAGGATTATCTCAAATCCTGCGTTGAGGTTACAGCAGAACTCGGTGGAGACACTTTTATTGGTCCTATGTATAGTGCTGTTGGCAGGCTAGTTGGACGCGGCAGAACCGATCAGGAATGGAATTGGTGTGTTGACGCACTTAGCGACGTAGCTGAACATGCCAGTCGTTACGGAGTAAGACTTGGAATTGAACCACTGAACCGGTTTGAAACTTATTTTATTAATATTGCTGAAGATGCCGTAAATCTAGCAAAGGCAATCGACAACCCACATCTAGGTGTTCATCTTGACACTTTTCACATGAACATTGAGGAAAAAAATCAAGCTCAAGCCATCTCAAATACAGGTGATTTACTATATCATGTTCATTGTTGTGAGAATGATCGAGGCACCCCTGGCAGTGGGCTGGTTGACTGGGACGACGTTTTCAAAGCCTTAAGTCAGATCAAGTATGATCGCTGGTTGGTGATTGAATCTTTCACTCCGGACGTGAAGGAAATTGCTAAAGCCACTGCCATCTGGCGTCAAATTGCACCCAGCGCTGAAGCCCTTGCAATTGATGGGTTAGCATTCTTAAAGGAAATGGCCGATCAATATTTGAGTAATTAATCGAATTTACACCTTGACGGGTTTGGCCATTCCTGCTAAGATTCTCTCTGATTCAGCGCTAACATTTTCCCTGTACTCAGAAAATTGTATTGTCTGTTCGATGATCCGCGTAGGGATCCGTCATTCAACCGCAACAACTGTCAGAAACTTCAGCAAGAGGAAGATACCATGGCAACCAGGAACTACGTTACCCGCAAGGAATACGATGCCTGGATCTCGGAATGCACCGCGCTGGCGATCGCCTGCGGCTACCCGGTCCAGGATGACATGATCAACGACAACACCGGCCTGGTCTTCGGCGAGGACCAGTACGAGGCCTTCGTCAACGGAATGTGGTCCGGCGAGCCCTACGAAGCCTTCGCGATTTTCCAGGCTCTCAACGAGCCAGCCGTCCAGGGGCTTCCCAAGGGCGGGATGGAGTGGGCTCAGTTCGGAGGGCTCTGCGACAAGCTCATGATCGTCCACCCCGGCAAGTTCTGCAGCCCTCACCTTCACTGGCGGAAGACGGAGTTCTACGAGGTCGTGCTCGGGGAGATGGATCTCTTCTACGCTCCCGACATCATCGACGATGAGCGTCTCAACATGAAGAAGGAAGGGCTTGTCGACGGTCATCCGATGCCGAAGGGCGAGGCTCATCCCGACCGCGTCGTGCTTCCTGCCGGGCGCGAGCATACCTACGACCAGTTGACCGAGTACCGCTGTCTCAGGCCCGGCGGTCCGAATTTCGTCATGCACCGAAAGCACCTCCATGCCTTTGGCTGCCCGGCCGATGCGAAGACCCCGGTGGTTATCCGCGAGGGCTCAGCCTACAGCCACGAGCCGACCGCGGCCGGCAAGGACACCTTGCTGTCAGACTGGAGGGAGATCCACGACAACGGCTTCCTCCTCGAGGGGCTCGACGAGGGGCGCCTGAAGAACAACATCGTCGAGGAGTGAGTGAGGCTAAATGGCCCTCAGTGCTGCTGGCGCGGGTAGGGAGCTCCCCCGCATCCGTTTTTTTTCAGGCGTCACGATTAACAATTAATTCCAAGTTGTCCATGTCAACTGATCGAGGTTTTTATTGCCTAGTTGCGCTTCAAGGTGAAGGGAAACTGGTTGGTAAAAATTTTGATTATATCCCAATCAGGCGGGGAAAATCGGCCTTCATTCCGACGACACTGGATGATTATGAAATTGTAAATTCTGGTCAATCCCCAATGGAAGTGATTTGTTGCTATCCACCAACCGTTGAAAATTAATTAAGGAGAACAAAATGGCAAAAAAACTGTCAATTGGAAGTTGGGCTTATACATTCGGACCTTATGAAGATGATCCAGTACCCTTTGATACTGTGGTTAAGCGTTTAGGTGAACTTGAATTTGACGGCGTTGAGATTGGTGCCTTTAAGCCGCACATTGATATTAATGATTATCCGATGCGGTCAGATCGCGATAAAATCAAAGCTCTACTGGCCAAGAACAATCTTGAAATTTCAGGTTTAGCTGCCGACTTCTGGTCACATCCTGGTCCAGGAACAGACGCAGCACAAGAAGATGACGCTTACTTTAAGTTGTTCAAAAGGAATCTTCAACTGGCGTTAGATCTAGGCTCACCAGCCATTAGAGTTGACACAGTCGATGATCCAGAAAAAGGCGTTGAAGGCGTCGATCGCCAAACTGCCTGGGATCGAATTGTCTCCGTCTGGCAACGCTGTGCTCAAGTTTCCGAAGATCACGGGGTGTTGTTAGTTTGGGAATTTGAACCAGGTTTCATGTTTAACAAACCAAGTGAGATTGTTGCAATGGCCAATGAGGTGAACCACCCCAATTTCAAAGTGTTATTCGATACCTGCCATGCCCAAATGTGTGCAACCGTTGGTGCTCGCCAACCAGGTAATAAAGAAGCGCTGGGCGAAAATGGTGTAATAGAACTTGCCCGCCAACTCAAAGGTCAAATCGGACATTTCCATCTTATCGATTCCGACAACACGCTTCACGGAGATGAAACCAGTACACATGCACCATTTGGTTTAGGTATTCTTAAATTCGATGAGATCATCCCCGTCATCATGGAAGAAACAGGATATGATGGTGAGTGGTTCTCAATCGATCTCTGCTTCTGGGCGGGTGCTTGGGAAGTTACCGAGAATGCGAAAACGTTTTTAGCTCCTTATTTGGAGAGGTACTAGCCTATAGTGGCACAAAATGGTGTATTGGTCGCACCTTCCATTATGTGTGCAGACCTCTGTAATCTCGAATCAGACATTAAGGTGCTGGAATCTGTTGGAGTTGATTTTCTGCATTTCGACTTGATGGATGCACACTTTGTTCCCAACATGCCAATCGGGCTGGAACTTCTCAGTCAGTTGCGTCCCAAAACTGATTGTCCTTATGATGTTCATCTGATGGTTGAAGACAACGATTTCTTCGTCTCCAAACTATCAGAGATTGGAGTCCAGCAAATCGCTGTTCACGCGGAATCAGCTCTTCACCTTGATCGAACCTTGAGTCTGATTCGTGATTACGGTATCAAGGCAGGATTGGCTTTGAATCCGGCGACTCCAATTACTGCAATCAATTATGTCTTAGATCGCATAGACTATATACTGATTATGACTGTCAACCCTGGGTTTTCCGGACAGTCTATGGTCCCTTCAGCACTGCAGAAAATTGCTGATTGTCAGGCATTTTTACAGCAACGTGATGTCTATCTGCCAATTGAAGTCGATGGTAACGTCAGTTTTGAAAACATTCCCAAAATGGTTGGTGCCGGTGCCAACATTTTAGTGGCAGGTTCCAGTAGTATCTTTAACCAACATGGTTCCCGGCCTGAAAATGCAGAACGTGTCCGGGAAGCAATCTCGCAAGGACTACAAATAAGGAATCCACATGGCTAACAGTTCCCATCAATCGATGCAGGCACTGGTGTTACATGCTGTGGGAGACGTCCGTTTGGAAGAGATTCCCAAGCCAGAAGTTGAAGCAGGCAAAGTTCGGGTGAGAATCGGGTTTTGTGGAGTCTGCGGATCTGACATTCCCAGGATTTTTCTTAAAGGAACTTACCATTTTCCGACAGTTTGCGGTCATGAATTTGCCGGCATGGTTGATATCTGCAGCACTGAGATCGACGATTTAACTCCGGGTGACCCAGTCGTTGTGTTTCCCTTACTGTGGTGTGGTAAATGTAGAGCTTGCGAAATTGGTGAGTACGCCCAATGCTACGACTACGATTACCTTGGTTCCAGAAGTGATGGTGCCTTCGCAGAATATGTGACGGCACCAAGACAAAACCTAATCCCCATACCAAACGGGGTCTCTTTAGAAGAGGCTGCGATGACTGAACCTGCAGCAGTGGCTCTGCACGCACTTCGACGCGGAAAATGTGGAGTGGGTCAAACCGTTGCTGTTTTCGGTGCCGGTCCAATCGGACTGATGGTTGGAATATGGGCCCAGATAATGGGGGCTGATCAAGTAATTCTGTTTGACATTATAGAGGAAAAACTGGCACTGGCCAAACGTCTCGGCATAGGCCTGTCTTTCAACAGTTGGGAGAGCAACCCTATCCAAATCATCGAGGATCTAACGGATGGGCAAGGTGCTCACTTGTGTGTAGAGGCAGCAGGAGTTCCTCAGACTTTCACCCAAGCAGTGCAAGCAACTCAGTGTGGTGGCAATATAGTTATCCTTGGTAACCCTTCAGCAGAAGTAACTCTTCCAACTTCTTTGATCTCCCAATTGATGCGCAGAGAGGTTAACATTATCGGTACCTGGAACTCAGACTATAGCGTTTTCGGAAACAACGACGACTGGCGAACCGTGTTACAAGCAATGGCCTCTAAAACACTCAATCTGAAACCGCTAATCACCCACCTCGTACCACTAACAGAAGCGTTTGATATATTACAAATAATGCGTGACAAAACAGAATTCTATGCTAAAGTATTAATTCATCCTGAAGGCAACAGATAACGCGGCTATGTACCGCGCCATGAACAGCTTAGAGAGCATTTAAAATCATGCAAGACGTGGTATGAAGATTATTTTTCATCCACAATGGATGGCCTATTAATATGTCAGGGAATCCAACTGTTAATTTCCAGACGATAGAAAACCTACAATCGGCTTTCTATCATAGTTTTTTACAACCCAACATCATTATTAGGAGATAAAACATGTCTGAACTAATGAAATCTCAAATTTTCTATGAACCAGAAAAGATGCAACTAGAGGAAAAAGCGGTACCTATCCCCAAACCGGATGATGTTTTGATCAAGGTTAAATCAGTTGGAATTTGTGGGAGCGATGTGGCCTATTATTTTGGCAACAGTTCGCTTGAGACATCTGATGGGAAAGGCCCTCTCGTACTTGGTCATGAGTTCACTGGAGAGGTCGTAGCGGTTGGAGGTGAAGCCAAGTCAAAAGGTGGGTTCTCGCCCGGAGATCGTGTAGTGGCTAACCCCGTGCAGTCAAACCCAAATTCCTATTGGAGCCAGAAAGGATTATCAAATCTGTGCAACGAGAAGCGTGTATTGGGCGTCAGCGTAGATGGGGGGTTTGCTGAATATACGGTCTCTGACTATAATTGGACGCTGAAATTGCCTGATCACGTTAGCTACGATCAGGGAGCTCTCACAGAGCCGCTAGCCTGTGGACTTTACGCGGTCAATAACCTGAAGGCTGAACCAGATCAGTGTGTGGTTGTCTTCGGCCCAGGACCGATAGCCTTAATGATGGTGCAGGTGCTCAAGAGTCGTGGAGTCGAACAAGTTCTATTGGTAGGCACTCGCGATTATCGCTTAGAAGCAGGAGCTGAACTCGGTGCAGATCATATCATCAATATTAAGGATCAAGGCTCACCAAATTATGTAGAGGATCTGGGAGAATTCATCATGGGTCTGCGGAACGGAGAATTGGCAGACCGTGCGATTACGGCGACAAGTTCACTGGATGCCATTCACAGCGCGCTAGAAATCACCGGCAAGCATGCAAACGTGGTAATCTTTGGACTACCGGGTGACCAGGATATTATGCAGGTTCCGATCCTTAACACCATCTTGATGGATAAGACAATCCGTTTTTCCTGGTTGGCCCCAAACACCTGGGAGGAAGCTGTCCAGCTGATATCTGACGGACATGTGGATATGGATAAGATCATCAGTCATAAATATCCGCTTGACGATCTGGTTGACGGTATTACTAAAGTCCGGAACAGAGAGGATAATTGCACCAAGGGTTTGATACAAGTATCAGAATAGGTTTCAGAGAAACTGTCGCATGTGACGCTTCGCGCTTGTGAATTCAAACGCCCCACTTGTATCGACCACAAGTAACAGACCCAATTGCCATTCAGCGGGAATTGGATCTACGTCTGCATGGAGACGATGAAAATCAACTGTCACATGCACGTCAGGGGATGGGTTAACAATGATCGTATCATCGAGCGACAGACAAACTGGGCATCAACTAGAGCTGCATCTCCATACAGGTTCTAAAGAGGAACAGATGCTGTTCGCCAGTACGGGGTCACGAAGGCTGTTGAGACGACTACCTCGATACCCGCAACGGACCATTCGTCTTTCTCATCTGCTGGGGTTACTTTATACTCGTTTCGAGAAAGTATACACCCAAGTTGTTCCCAGTGGCTCGTTCCGTTGGAGCAAAGGGAGCCGTCGCCTTTCTTGGATCGTAGGACTCACCGTTGCCAACGGGGGTGTTTAACAGTCGGCACTTGTCCTCACCCTCCGTGTTGGGATCCCACCACGCCATTGTTGTCGAACCTCCACCATCCATGTTGATTCCGGTATGCGCTCCGAACTTCTTCAGCAGATTTCCGACGTCCTGAACCGTCGCGCCGGGAGTAGAGGGCTGCCGTCCATCGATCGTCAGGAGAAAGAGGTATCGTCCGTCTTGCGACAACCCCAGCCCGGTCCGCGGATGCTGATCTTCACCGGTCGTAGGCACCTCACCATCTATCAGGCACAATCCGAACCCGCTCACCGCGGTTTCGACATCCAAGAGATCTCCGTCAGCAGGGACGGTGGCAATCTGAAGTTTCCCTATTTTGCTGACTAGTAGCGATGGCATTGTGTTGCTGCTGGAGACTAAGGTTCCCTTGGAAACCGCAAGGCCAAAGATATTCGTCGGATCCTCCTGCTGAAAGGGAGCAGGCCATGGTGAGAAGGAGTTTGCATTGACCGCGACCGCTAGCTTTGGGTGCTTCTGCCGAGACTGGCGAATGAAGTTACGTGTTGTCTGGCGATTCGTCTCTGTCTTGCCTTCCACCCACTCCGCATGACGTGGGGTTGTGTAGAACATCAGTCCCGGTGTGTGCGAGTCGATTTTCAGACAGTAGACGACCATCTTCTGGGGAACGGACGGCTCGACGTGCGCGTACCGACATTCCCAGGTACAGTTCCCTAGCGGTCTTCCAGTCATAACTCCCCTCACCAGCGACGGAGGCGACAACGAGGAACCCCGAAAACACCAACAGGCACATTGCCACGGCGACGCCGGGGTTGTCTAATTTCTGGAGGAAGGCTTGGATTTCAGTTGGTTCTGGATCCCTTCTGCAACGATTGACCCGGTACAGGTTCAATAGCTCCCAGTGAACATAGAAAGGATGCCGCTTCTTCTCCATACCAAGCACTTCCAGCATCCGGGAATATCCGTCAGTCCATTGGGAATCGTGGTTAAATGGCACTATTGGACGTTTGCATGATTGTTGGTTACCGTTCATATCCTGCCCGGGTATGGTAGTTATTGCTCATATCCAACACCTATGGTAACCTGAAGTGCACTACAAAACAAGCGTTACCTCACGCATTTTTCTGCTCCGTTTCTACTGACAATGGCAATATTCTAGTCTAGGAAACTGTTGGCTAATACTAATGTTATTTCAGTCGTAGTACCCGTAGTATTGTGAACGGAGTGCTACAGAATAAAAATATCGATCTATCTTTGAAATTTCAGCCAGTTTGAGAACTCATGATAGCTTTTGCTCTGCCAATGAGGGAGATTTTGTTGATCATGTTAAGAGTATGACTGGGAAGGTTAGTTTTAGGGCCATTTTTGATCACTATATGTCAGATATATCTGAAAAAAGTGTTGGATATTTTTGAAGGTGAACTGTATCAGGTAGCGCATGATGGCTTAACTATAAAATTTATGCATGCAAATTTGCCGAAAAGATGGAAGGAATATAAATATCTTATTGATACTTTCTTTTTGCTTTTGATTAAAGGGAGCAATGCTATCTATCAGGTCATTCTCTATCATTGGTCAGCGTCAGCAACAACAGTTTTTTTTCGAACTGAAGGAGGCTTATTTGAACCAGTCAAAATCGCTGCTTCATCGTTAGTCGTTAAGACAAGAAAGGAGATAATTGAAGATGATGTTCGAAACTTGAAAGCACAGATGGAAAGCATTGATTTTGTGGAAGTTTTAAATAGATGTCGAGACTATTTTTCTAAATTTAATGTTGATAGACGGGAATATTTTGTGAATCGCTTGTTGCTGGCTCAGTTGCAACATAGTTGCGAAACGGGGGATTTCAAAATTGCTTAGGCTGTATTTGGAGTCCTAATGAGGAAAAAAGTAATTAACGTAGATGGTATTTATGTAGACTTGATTGATTTTGTAGGTCATGGCTTTTCACTACGAGAGGGATATGAGTTGGATTACTCAAGCTCAGAATAGAATATCATGATTTGGTTATTCTTTGCGTTCTAACCAGTATTACGGGTTTTAGGATTTAAACAGCTAGCAACATATTTAAGGAGAATTGATGTCATCGGCTTCACAACAGAACGATTGGCTGGTGCAGCCTTTTGATCAACCTGCATTGGTTCAAGAGGATCAGGATCGCTTAATACTAAGCAATGGTCTGATCGCACGTGTCTTCGTAACCGCACCCAATTTTGCGACCATAGATTATGCGAACTTAGTAACTAGGTCTACGTTGATGCGCGGAATTAAGCCGGAAGCTGTGATTACCATTGATGGCCAGCAATTGGAGGTGGCAGGTTTGACAGGTCAGCCGGACTATGCTTACCTTAATCCAGATTGGCTTGTTGACTTAAAAAGTAATCCAAAGGCGTTCCAGTTTGCCCGCTATCGTGTAAGTCAGATTGAAGCCTCCTACCCCTGGTTACGCAAACGTTATGTGTCATCGACTGAGTATCCTCCTAAAGGGATTAGGTTGTCAGTCGATTTCACTGCTCCCTCATCGTTTGAGGGTGTAGAAATTTCTGTCCATTATGATCTCTATCAGGGTATTCCAGTTTTGTCCAAGCAGATCTCTATTCACAATTGGAGTGAGCGTACATTATTTATCGACGCCTTGGTTTGTGAACTAATAGCAGTCAACGAGCAGGAGCAACATCGATTGTACGTCGAGAGTGATTATGCCTTTAGCCAGATGGAAACTACGCGCTGGAGCCCCGACGAAGACTACAAAACCCAGATTGACTACCACTATCAGATGCCGTTGTTGATGACCAGTACCTATCCTTTGGGCCCCGGCGTGACACTGCAACCGAGTGATAATTTCGATAGTTTTCGTACCTTTGAACTGTTGCATGACTGCGACAATCGCGAACGAAAGGGGCTGGCACGACGCAAAATGTATAGGACTGTCGCTCCGCAGGTGACCGAAAATCCGATATTCATGCATGTGCGACGATCAGAACCGGAAGCTGTTCGTTTAGTAGTCAATCAATGTGCGGAAATTGGTTTTGAGATGGTAATTATGACCTTTGGCAGTGGTTTTAATATCGAAAGCGAAAACCCAAGCTATATAGCCGAGATGAAGGAACTGACCGATTACGCGCACAGTAAGGGAATTGAAATCGGTGGCTATACTTTGATGTGTGCTTCACGGGGTGTTGGAGAAGATTACAACTGTATTGATCCGAAAACACAAAAACCGGGTAGCCGTTTCGGACAGAGCGCCTGTTTAGCCAGTGAATGGGCTGACGGTTATGTTCGACGGGTACTCAATTTTATGGATGTTACGGGCAGGGACATCATTGAAACTGATGGCCCTTACCACAGCGATGTTTGTGCCTCTACTATGCACAAGCATCACAGTGGTTTAGCGGATTCACAACTTCGTCAGTGGGAAGCCTGTGTCAGCTTCTATCACCAGTGCCGTGAGCGAGGTATCTACATCAATTCGCCGGATTACTATTATCTTAATGGATCCAACAAATGTGGCATGGGTTACCGTGAAACCAACTTCAGTCTGCCTAGGGAACAGCAAATTCTGATTGCGCGTCAGAATATCTATGACGGCACCTTTGAAAAAACTCCCAGTATGGGATGGATGTTTGTACCGCTGGTTGAATATCATGGTGGTGGTCAAGCTGCCACCTTTGAACCGCTTTGCCAGCACTTGGAAGATTACGAATGGCATTTGGCACAGAATTTCGGTAGTGGTGTGATCGCTTGTTATCGAGGATCACGTTTATTTGATACTGAAGAGACCAAGACATTAGTGAAAAAATGGGTTGATTTCTATAAACAGTATCGCCTGATACTGGATAGTGATCTGATTCACGTTCGGCGGCCGGATGGACGGTCAATCGACTGTATGCTTCACGTCAATTCACAATTAGATCCCTGCGGATTGGCAATGGTTTACAATCCAACTAGCCAGACCCAACAGATGAATTTGAAGTTGCCGCTCTACTACACAGGACTGGGCGAAGTTGCCCGAATTTTCCAGAGTGATGGCCAATCGACGGAATACCCAATTGATCGGGATTACAACATCCAGATACCAATCGAAATAGCGCCTAGACGCATTGACTATCTGATTATTGAAGCCTAATTTGTGCGAGCCTGGTGATTCACCAGACCTTCATTCTTCCCCAGACGACGGAAAGTTTCGTCAACTTTTCAACTGCAAGAACCGTGGTGTAAAGTGTTTTAATATTTGCCTCGTTCAGCGCCCTTTCATAAACAGCTACTTCGTCAATAGCACCAGCATACCAGATCCCATTTAGGTGCCGGGTATAGGCGATAGTTGGCTTATCGTTCGCGCCATAGGCAATGCTTATCGGATGCGGTGCTGGAGTCGTTTTCTTTAAATCACCGTCGAGAAAGATCTGAACACGCTTCTTGTTTGTGACAACGCCAACGACATGATGCCACTTGCCGTCATCAGGGAAAGGCGTATAAGCTGACGGCCAATGTTTGTTTTGCTGGTTAGTGTCTGCACGTATCCAGACACCGACTTGGTTATTGTCCAACAGTTGGATACCATAGTTGTATTTATCATAGATCGGGTTTCGTGTGCCGAGGGTTGGGTTGATGACCGCTTCTATACTGACACTGGGAAAGAAAATATCCTCGGTTATCTTGACGTGATCAACCGTGCCATTAAAGTCCAGAGCATCACCGCGGAATCCTTTTCGGATCTTCGGTTTCCCGACGATCAACCCGTTATTGTTGCCCAGGTTATCTTGAACTGTTTTCGCGTCGAGTGTGCCTTTATCAAAGGTCCAACGTGCAACCAGACCCAGTTTTTCCCTTATTCCAGCAGTAGTCAAGTTTGCCAGTATGAAGAAACTAAAGATCGAAAGGTAAGCTACATAACAAAATTGGTTTGGTTTAACTGTTTCGATCTTCATCCTTTTTCCTCCCATTAAGAACCGTTTTATATTTCTTGATCTAAAGAAAAGTATTCCTTCAACCTAGCAACCTTTGCCAGATAAATTCCGCAAATTTCTATAGAGAATGGTGGTGTAGATTTGTGTAAAGCGCTTGAATCATTGCGTAGTCATGTCTCCGACATGACCCTCAAGACTATCTACCTACGTCAGGCGGGCTTAAAAGAGCCAGTTGATGGCTGTTCTTCTCTCACCGGGTGACGTCATTCACCCCAAGATAACTCACGGACTATCGTAAGATTGTCGTGAGTTCAGCCACACAAACTGCCTCGGCTACCTCATTGTATGTGATGAGCTAACTATAACGTAATCATGTCGAAAACTTCAGTGGTCCATGAAACGTGTTAGCCAGTTAGAAATTAATTTTATCTGCAGTCAATGTATAATTCACAATTTATTGGTCAGTTTCCACTTCATCCTTGTGTTCTTCCAGTAGGATCAATCTGTAGATATTTGGATAGATAATGAACTGCAATATAAAGAGGTCCAGTATCCAGTAATGCTACTATCACTTTAAACACATAACCTGATCCTATAAACACTAGGAGCTGCGGAATAATAGCCTGATTTTCCACAACTGGCAGCGCACCAGCAAAATAGTGCGTAATTAATATCACGCTGATGGTATCTACCAATTGACTGATTAACGTTGACCCGTTATTGCGTAACCAGAGATGTTTACCTTTGGTCAAACGCTTCCAGAAGTGGAACAGATGGACGTCAGTGAACTGAGCTGCAAGATAGGCAATCATGGAGGCCGTGACCGCACCAAAGGTTAACTTCCGTACTTCAAAGAATATTGGCAATCTTCCTGCAGCATCTTTAACAATTTCGCCGGCACCGTTAACATCTTCGAACCCCGGCAAGATGCCACCCAACCACATGATGAATACCACCCAGATATTGAGCATGACACCTACCCAGACGACAAACCGAGCTTTTTTCTCACCATAGAGTTCACTGATAAGATCTGTGCATAAAAAAGTGATTGGATAGGGCAGGACACCTACAGCTACAGCAAATGTCCATTCGCTAATGCTGAAAAGTTTGATAAATCTGGAAATCCCCAAGATATTTAACATAGCTAATGTTCCAACAAACAAGCCAGCAAGAATCAGAAATACACGTTCACGACGCTCTTGTATTACAGCAGAATCAATATTCAAGGATTCATTCATAAAGGCCATCCTTCACAACCGGAAAATACGTTTTTTTGAACCAATGCTTTTTATCATTCAACACTGTCAATACTAGTCATATTAAGATGAATTCTCACACCGGGATTCTATCACGAGACAGACGCCTTGTCTAGGGCCTGTTAACATTCACGCCAACCAGATGATGGTACACACCAAGTTGAGC
>DTUY01000011.1 GCA_012963885.1 Candidatus Poribacteria bacterium
CCACGGAAGCCCTAGTTGCGGACATTCCGGAGGAGACGCCTCCAATGCCTGCAGGTCCACCGGATGGTGGCATGGGCGGAATGTATTAAATACAGTTCGAGCGTATTACAAAAAGGCCAAATCCGGTGCCATGGATTTGGCCTTTTTTGGTATCTTGTTTTTATTGTTGAACTAGCGGGGTTCCTATACTAACCTGTGTGGAAAGAGGACAAGGTTGACCGTCAATCATAAAAATTAGTTCTCCTAGTATTGCAACGTAATGTGTCGGGGATAAAATCAACTCACCAACAAAGGCACCATTATCTAGTAATTTTGCAGGTACTGATAACCAGGTTGCGTTTCGAAAATCCCGATTTATCGAAGCCGCAACCCATAATCTGGCTTCTACGGGTTTTTGATCAGATTTATAATGGAGTTGCAACCTATCATTTTCCTGTGAATGTTTCCAAGTTATGTTGGGTAGATCTCTGTCTGAGGCGACAAAGCGATAGAAGCCGGTTAGCCCGGAGATTGCACGCTCACGATCCTCTAAATTGTGGCCAGAATTAGGAACATAAAGTACATACTTGGGATCTGGCAAACCATCCCAGTAAAGATTCATTGCGTCTAGAACCCAATAGTTGTCATTTGTGCCAATCACTGACAGTTTAGGCATCGTTAACTGCTCGCGATAACTGTAGGGATCGACAATGGATACAAGATTTTGCCCCATTTCCGTACCTAGATGATCCTGAATTCCTCGGACTGTATAATCACCTATTTCCTCACTGTAACTCCCCCATACTTCCAGCTGATACTTCATCTGATCCGGCATATTTAGTGTATCGATGACAATCGGCATTGTTGCTTTAATTCGGGAGTCGACAGCGGCAGTTAGCCAACTTGTCCAACCACGTTTAGAAGCACCCATAATAACAAAATCTTTGATTGTCACCTGCAAGGTTTGATTTATAAATGTTTGCAAAGCGTCCATTGCCTTGATTGCGCTATTAACCATCGGCAGGAGCAACAGCCAAGTTGCATCTTCCAATTCAAGATACTTTTCAAAAGTATGAGCAATCAGGTCATCTTCACCTTTCCCATCATAGAGCGGCTGATTTGGTACTTGCGACAACACCGCACAGGCAGAGCCAGATAAGTTCGCTAACTTTAATCCCAATTCCATATCTTCCTTATCGGGTTGACTGCTGTTTGACCCCCCACTAACGACTAGCAGCATGGTACTAGGATAAATTAATTCTGCTGGCACAAAAACTTGCAGATTATGTTGCCACACGATGCCTTTCCATTCCTGAGAAGTTAGTCTTAGGGAATAAATCGTACCCAAATTATGATCTATTTGACCACTTGTTTGTTTCCAACTGAACTTTGGTTCAGGACGTTTAACATAATCATGCAAAGGACCCCCAATGGATACCGTTGTCGATATTGAAAACATCTGTGAACATAAGAAGGTAACTGCCCAACAAAATTTCATGAAATTGTCCTTTTGATTCTTCTATTTAGACAGGATAATAATTGTAATTATGCAGTTATTCTGGGTGCAAATCAAGTTTGCATTACAAATATCCATACCATCTTTTACATTGAAAGAATTTCAGTTAATTTATCGGTAGCTTTAAGTCCAGATCCCGTTAAAATCGAAACGATTAAGTCATCGTGACGAATAGTTCTAGTTTGGACAAAGTGATCAAATGCCTTGACCACAACAGCTGATGTGGGTTCTACGTATATACCCTGTCTTGCTAGGATTTTGATTCCATCCTCAATTTCTTCTTCACTGACAATTGTGAATTCTCCATCAGTTGAATTCATCGCTTCCATAATCATCTGAGAACGAATTGGAAGTTCTGAGACGATACCTTCAGCTAAGGTATCATAGCCCAGTGTTGTTTTTTCTATCTGTGGTTGATTATAGTGATAAGCTTGATAGATCGGACAACATGCGGCAGATTGAACACCGAGCAAACGAGGAATCTTTGTAATTACTCCCTGGTCATAGAGTTGGTTGAATCCAATGTACAGTCCTAAGTAGATGCTGCCAAAACCGACAGGGCAGATAACACCATCTGGGGCTTTCCAACCAAGTTGTTCTGCAATCTCGAAAGCGATTGTCTTTGTTCCTTCCAGAAAAAATGGATTCCAGTTGTGGGAGGCATAAAAGGTTGTTCCAGTTGCTTGAAGTACCGCTTGCGTTGTATCGGTGCGGCTACCCTCAATCAGTTTTAATTTCGCCCCGTACATTGAAATCTGGGTCAACTTGCCTGTTGACGTAGAAGATGGGCAATAGATGGTGCAATCGATTCCCGCTCTGGCACTATAGGCCGCAATTGCGGCGCCAGCATTCCCCGAAGAATCTTCGACGATCTCACGAATCCCCACTTCTTGAGCTTTTGACAGCAGAATGGATGCCCCTCGGTCTTTATAAGATCCTGTTGGAAAGACAAAGTCCAGTTTTAATCGGTGATCGCACACGGATGAACTGGTTGGGACAAGTGGTGTCATTCCTTCATTGAACGAAACAATTGATGCCTCGCTAGCAATCGGTAGCGCTTCACGATAACGCCACAGATTATTATCTCGTCTTGCAATTTCTTCAAGGGGAAATGAAATCTTTAATTGCGTCAGGTCGAGCGGGTTTTCACATTCACATTTATAGCGAGTGGTATCTACCGGGAAGGTCTTATCACACACATGACAGAGATAGTTGACCATTTACTACCTTTGGTACAAGTTTTTGTTAATTTTATTGGCGCTTGATCTAGTGGTACGAATCCGTATATAATAGGATTCTTGAATCTTAGCATATTATACGAAAGGATCAGCATAATCAATAATTAACTGTGGCCAGAAAACAGATCTAGATCCGATTGTAGATTTGCAACTGAAGTAATTGGTTTTCAAAGACTAAATTAGGGGAGAAGATGTCCGATCGACCATACATCTTAGCAGAGATCACCTGGAAAACAGCAAAAGACAACGATTATGAAGTTGCCCTGCTTCCCTGGGGTGCGACGGAAGCCCATAATTATCATCTTCCATATTCGACCGACGTAATTCAATGTGATTATATAGCTGCCGAATCAGCGCGGCTCGCATGGGAGAAAAAATCGAAGGTTATAGTTCTACCAACTGTTCCGTTTGGTGTCAATACTGGACAACTTGACATTAAGCTTGATATTAATATGAATCCAAGTACGCAGGCAGCAGTACTTCGTGACATCGTCGATTCTCTTTCCCAACAAGGCATATCTAAAATGGTTGTCATGAATGGGCATGGAGGAAACGATTTTAAACAGATGATCCGTGAGATCCAACCTGATTATTCTCATATGCTGATCAGTACATTAAGTTGGTATCAGGTTATCGATACAGACGAGTTTTTCAATGAACCGGGAGACCATGCTGGAGAAATGGAGACAAGCAACATGCTGTTTATCACACCTCACTTGGTACAATCTTTATCTGAGGCTGGAGACGGCGTGGAAAACCGCTTCAAACTTGAAGGCCTGCGTCAGGGTTGGGTATGGGCTCAGCGAGAGTGGAGCAAAGCAACGGCTGATACTGGCATTGGTAATCCAGCGAAATCGAAAGCAGAAAAGGGTGAAGTATACCTCCGTGTTCTAACCGAGAAGATAGCAGGTTTCCTGATTGAACTTGCAGCGTGCAACCTTGATGATTTGTATGGTTAAATTGGATATGAAGGCAACTATTCAGAATTTTGGGTTACCATTCTTTGTATTATCCTTGTTTTTCTTGATCTGTCTTAGCGATTCAGCCAAACTCCCAATTGATTTAGTTCATCTACCTGATGGTTTCGAAATTAGTATCTACGCGGACAACGTGACCAACGCCCGATCGATGACATTAAGTCCAAATGGTATTTTATTTGTTGGCACACGCCAAACTGGAAATGTTTATGCGATTCCTGATACCAATCAAGACTATCAGGCTGATGAGGTCATTGTCATCGCCCGTAATTTGAATATGCCAAACGGTGTTGCCTTCAGGAATGGCAACCTCTATGTTGCTGAGGTCAATCGCGTTCTCAGGTATGATGAAATAGAAAATCGCCTGCGAAACCCGCCCAATCCCGTCGTAGTGAATGATGAATTTCCAACAGATCTTCACCACGGTTGGAAATTCATTCGATTTGGTCCAGATAATCGATTGTATGTACCAGTTGGTGCACCCTGTAATGTATGCGAGCGTAAGGACCAACGTTACGCTTCAATTATGCGGATGCAACCGGATGGATCAGGACTTGAGATTTTTGCACGTGGTGTACGAAACACAGTTGGTTTCGATTGGCATCCGGAAACAAAAGAGCTATGGTTTACCGATAACGGACGGGACATGCTAGGTAATAACATTCCGCCGGATGAATTGAATTACGCTCCCCAAGAAGGGTTGCATTTTGGATTTCCCTATCTTCACGGGAAAAATATACTGGATCCCGAATTTGGGGGAAAAAGAGATCTCGATGATCTGGTACAACCCGCTATGGAATTGGGACCTCACGTTGCCGCTCTCGGCATGCGTTTTTATAGTGGAACAATGTTTCCTGCAGAATACAAAGGCCAGATTTTTATTGCCGAACACGGCTCTTGGAATCGTACTATACCAATTGGATACCGAATTACACTGGTCCGGTTGGAGGAGGGGAAAGCGGTCTCTTACGAAGTTTTTGCTGATGGATGGTTGAGGGAAGACGGCAGTCGGTGGGGACGCCCAGTTGATTTACTTATCATGCCAGATGGGTCCATGCTGGTTTCCGACGATTATGGTAACGCTGTTTACCGTATTACCAGCACTAATCTGAATAAAGTTGAGCTAGAAAACAGGAAACCTGTTCTTCTCGGTCAGATAAAACAAACCGAATCAACGATCTTCCAAAATTATCCAAACCCTTTTAATCCAGAAACATGGATTCCTTACTATATTAATTGTAGATCTAACGCGAATATCACGATCTACCGGATGGATGGAACCATGATAACCCAGATCTATTTGGGGATCAGAGAACCAGGATTTTATGTTACACCAGGTGGTGCAGCATTTTGGAACGGTAGAGATGCGAATGGGGATCTGTTATCAAGTGGAATCTATTTTTATCGGCTAGAAGTAAATAACCGCAGTCAAGTGAAGCAAATGGTGTTATTAAAGTAGTCAAATAGCTTTCCTGTTTAGAGCTACCCTACACGCTTAATCTGCATAGGCTCTGAGCATCTGAAATATTGAATCTCTTTTTGCAGAACTGGATGAATAATGTTGGCCGCGATTTCACACAAAGGGATCAATACAAAACCGCGTTGATGTATTTCTGGGTGAGGAATAGTCAAATTGGGGGTATCGATGATCCGGTCGCCATATATGAGGATATCTAAATCAATCTCACGTGGTCCCCAACGAAAACGTGGCTGACGCCCGACCTCTATTTCTATCTCCTGCAATTTTCTAAACAGGTCATGTGGGGAAATCATCGTCCGAATTTCAACAACACCATTCAAAAACGGAGCTTGCATCTTATAGCCAACAGGATCAGTTTCGTAGATCGATGAGATCATTCGGATAGTTACTATTTCCGCAAGCAGGTCTAATGCATGATCAATATGAAGTTGTCGATCACCGACATTTGACCCTAAACCGATATAAACAGGTTCTTGGTTAGGTCTCACCATACTTTTTCAAAACAATGGAAGTATTATGCCCACCAAATCCAAATGAGTTGGATAGCACAACGTTGAGTTCCGCAGAACGACCTTCATTGGGAACATAGTCTAGGTCGCATTCTAGATCTGGAATCTCAAGGTTAATTGTTGGCGGAAGATAGCTATTCTCTATTGCGCCAATGCAAGCAATGAGTTCAATTGCGCCTGCGGCTCCAAGCAAATGCCCCGTCATTGATTTGGTCGAACTCACGGGGATTCTGTAAGCGTAATCGTTAAATAATCTTTTAATTGCTGATGTCTCGGCCAAGTCGCCAGCCGGTGTTGAAGTTCCATGGGCGTTTATATAATCAACATCCTCCAAGTTTAGCTTCGCTCCCTCCAGCGCAAACTCCATTGCTTTAGAAGCCCCTTCACCATCATTACGTGGATGTACCATATCATAAGCATCAGCCGTCATACCACATCCAACAATTTCAACATAAATCTTGGCGTTTCGTTTTTGTGCGTGCTCTAGCGATTCCAAGATGACAACGCCTGATCCTTCACCCATAACAAATCCATCACGCTCTTTATCAAAAGGCCGACTGGCGTGTTTAGGGTCATCATTCCGAGTTGACATAGCTCGCATTGAGTCAAATCCAGCATAACCAAGCGGCGTAATTGCGGCTTCTGTGCCACCTGTAAACATAACATCGGCATGGCTTTGCTGTATAAGTCTATATGCTTCACCAATTGCGTTGTTTGATGTGGCACAAGCTGTTACTGACGCAAAGTTTGGTCCCTTGGCGTTCATCAGCATGGAAACACGCCCGGAAGCCATATTAATAATTTCGTAAGGGACAAAGAATGGACTTACTCGTTTAGGCCCTTTCAGAGTAAGCGCACGGGCATTTTCTTCCATCACACAGATTCCGCCTATCCCAGAACCAATGCCAACACCAACTCTATATGGATCTATACTATCTAGGTTTATATCAGCATCCTCACGAGCCATAACAGCTCCTGCAATTGCATACTGAATAAACAATGGAAGACGTGATGCTTCCTTACGGGAGATAAACTTCTCACCATCAAATCCTTTCACCTCTCCACCAACTTGAGATCGGAATTCAGTTGTATCAAAACGCGTAACATAATCAATACCGTTTTTACCAGACAAAACTCCATCCCAAAAATCGTCTTTAGAATTTCCTATAGAAGTAATCACTCCTATACCAGTAACAACAACTCGTCTCAAGTTTTTCACCTTACGATTGAGTATCAATCAGTCCTAGAACTATTTTGGGAATGTTTATCAGGCAAAGATAAGCGATACTTTATAATTTATCTCCCAGATATTTGATGACATCACCAACAGTTCTAATATTTTCAGCATCCTCATCTGGAATTTCAATGTCGAATTCTTCTTCAAAGGCCATAATTAATTCGACTGTGTCCAGAGAATCTGCCCCTAGATCATCCATAAAAGAATCTTCTAATGAAATGCTGTTGCTATCAGCATCTAGTTGTTCAACGATTAATTTAATGACTTTTGCTTGATCAACTGCCATATTTTGCTCCAAATATTTTGCTTGGTAGTTATTAATTTATTGAGAACTAGGTTCTCATTTTTTGGTTCATATGTTAAAGAATCGAATATTTCTGCGTAGAGAAATTTCACATTCCCATCCCCCCATCAACCTGTATAACTTGCCCGGTGATATACTGAGCGGAGGAAGAAGCAAGAAACTTGGAAACTTCAGCCACATCCTCTACAGAGCCGAACGATCTCATAGGAATAAGATCAAGGATTTTCTGACGATTTTCTTCAGAGAATTCTGCTGTCATATCAGTAGTGATAAAACCGGGTGCGATTGCGTTAACTCTGATTCCACGATTAGCTACCTCTTTGGCCACCGATTTTGTCAAGCCAATCATCCCTGCCTTGGCAGCAGCGTAGTTTGCTTGGCCAGCATTACCAACGATACCAACAATGGAAGATATATTGATAATACATCCTTCCTTTTGTCGAATCATAGATCGGATTACTGCTCGTGTACAGTAGGCTGCGCCAGTTAAATTAGTTTGTATGACTGTTTCCCAGTCATCATCTTTCATTCTCATCAATAATGTGTCACGTGTGATACCCGCATTATTGATGAGAATATCAACTTGCCCAAATTCAGAAAGTGTTTTTTCGACAAGCACTTCTACATCAGACTTACTTGAGACATCAGCTTGAATTCCAAGCGCGCTATATCCTTGGCTGACCAAAGTTTCTGCTGTTTGATTGATTGAGTTTGCTGAACGTGAGCAGATCATAATGTGTGCGCCTGCCTGACAAAAAGAGTGGGCAATCGCTTTACCAATACCGCGGGATCCCCCGGTAATGATGGCAACCTTTCCGTCAAGACTCATGCGGCATTAGTTCCATCAAGAGTTTGTTCAAGACTTTTCATATCCTCAACATTAAAGCAAGTACAATCATTTTCAATTCGACGAACGAGGCCAGACAAGACGAGCCCTGGTCCCACTTCAATAAAATGAGATATTCCCTCTTCCTTCATAAGCTGGATTGACTTCTCCCATAGGACAGGATTAGTAATTTGTTGTGTAAGCAGTCTTTTTATCTCCTCGCCAGTTTTGACAAAATCACCTGTTACGTTAGCAACAAAATCTATCTTGGGGTCATCAAACACATAGCCAGAAATGACAGATCCGAATTGTTTTTGCGCCGACATCATTAAGTCAGAGTGGAATGCCCCACTGACTGCTAATGGAATTATCCGTTTGGCACCAGCAGACTTCGCTAGCGGAATTGATTTCTCAATTGAGGCAGTTTCTCCGGAAACAATGCGTTGCCCAGGAGAATTAAAATTTGCAATACTGATAATACCATCTATTTGGTCGCAAATTTGCTCAATCTTTCTATCCTCAAGTCCAATAATTGCTGCCATCCCACCAGAAGTCTTAGCAGCAGATTTTGCCATAAATTTGGACCGAAATTGGACCAATTTCAAAGCAGAACCAAAATCAATAACCTCCGCAGCAACCAGCGCGGCATATTCTCCCAAGCTATGTCCCGCTACCACTTTTGCTGATATTCCAAAACTTTGCACAACTCGTAGTGAGGCGATACTACATGTCAGGATCGCCAATTGCGTGTTTTCAGTCCGTGTTAAATCCTCAATCGGGCCGTTGAAGCATAAATGACTCAAATCCCAATTAAGTATCGAATTTGCTTCTTCAAAAACGGCACGTGCTTCTGAAAAGTGGGTCGAGAGATCAAACCCCATCCCAACTTTTTGTGTACCTTGCCCTGGAAAAATAAAGGCCGGATCTGTCATAGCCGAATGAGTGTACTACCCCAAGTCAGTCCAGCACCAAATACAGTAAGAAGAATTAAGTCTCCGACTTTTGCATGTTCTTCACGAATGGCTTCATCAAGCGCAACGATCACTGAAGCCGCAGAAGTATTCCCGTATTGATTAACGTTGACATATATCTTTTCAGGATCTATTCCGATCCGATCACCGACAGCTTCAATAATCCGGCTGTTTGCCTGATGTGGAATAACCAAATCGACTTGATCAATCGAAACACCCGCAGTGTCCAAAACTTTTTGAGCTGCTTCCGGCATAATACGCACACCAAGTTTAAACACTTCTTGTCCCCTCATTTTGACGGTATGCAGTTTTTGATCTACAGTTGCAGCGCTTGCTGGCATACGAGATCCTCCCGCTGGAACACCAAGTAAATCAGCATCCGCATAAGCACCGTCAGCACCACAATATGAGGCGATAATACCTGGTTCCTCTGATACCTGTATGATAGCTGCTCCAGCCGCGTCACCAAATAGAACGCAGGTTGATTTGTCCTCCCAGTCAATAATCCTGCTAAAGATCTCGGCACCAACGACTAATACGGTATCATAACGCGAACTTTTTATCATTCCGTCGGCAAGATCAAGCCCATAAACAAAGCCTGAACACGCCGCCGCGAGATCAAAACCATATGAGTTTTTAGCCCCAATTCCATTCTGGACAGAACATGCAGTTGATGGAAATGCTGAGTCGGGCGTCGAGGTACTAACGATAATCATATCGATTTCCAGCGGATCGATTTTCGCACTTTTTATTGCTCGACGTGCTGCGTGAATACTAAGATCAGATGTTGCCATTTCCTTGTCGGCAATGCGTCTTTCAGAAATACCAGTTCTTTTCATTATCCATTCGTTACTGGTATCCACCATTTTTTCAAGATCAAAGTTAGTTAAGACATTATCTGGGAGGTACGAACCGGTTCCAATAAGCGCTGCTGATCTCATGATTAATTTCCTTCAGCTATTCTGAAACTTCATCTGTCCTGATTTCCAGAATCTGTCGCCCATTGTAATAACCACAAGACTGACAGACGTGATGCGGGCGAGCAATTTCACCACAATTTGTGCATTCGGCAAATGGCTTTTGTTTTAGAGCATGGTGGCTTCTGCCCATCATTTTTTTTGAATATGATTTTCTTCGCTTGGGATGTGCCATTTTTAGTTTATCCTTTTTTCAATTTGGGTTAATCTCTTAGATTCAATGTTATAAGCTTTGCGAACGGAGATTCTATTTCTTCTGTGTCCTCCCCTGAGGATGTTTTCATGTTTAAACTCTGTGGATCACAGGGCACGTCTGAAACGGGCCAATTAGGGATTTCTAATAGAACTGCTTGATGTATGTCTTCGGTCAAATCTATCTCATTTCCGACATAATAACGCTCGCCGTAGGTCTCCAGAAAGGGATTGGTTTTTCCAGTTTTTTCAGGAAAAAATTTTACATCAAGGTTAGTTGTAATTCCCATTTGAAAGGGCTCACCGCAACGTCGACATTCAACTTCAATGCCCACGTTAATGCTTCCAATAACGCTGATATTTTCCTGCATACGCGAGATTTCAACCTCTACTTCAACGGGTGAAGTAAATACTAACATATGCTCAAAAAAATCCTCCGGAGTAAACCCAACTTCTGTGGCATTTACTCCAAACTGATAAGGTTTGGATTCTCCACTTTGAATTTGATTAATTGGAAACTTTGTTATCAACATGCCCTAATTCAAATACGTCGTGGATAACCTGCACTGCGTTCTCAGTCTGATCTTCTTTGATTACGCAAGATATTTTTATTTCTGATGTGCTAATCATTTGAATATTGATTCCTGCATCGGCTAGTACACGAAATGTTTTTGAGGCAATACCAACATGACTTTTCATCCCAATACCGATAACCGATACTTTTGCGATATTAAAGTCCCCATTTACACTATTAAAACCCACTTTTTCCTTGATCCTTGATACGATCTCAACAGTTTTATCCAGATCCTTCTCAGCGGTGGTAAACGAAAGATCAGCGGTTCCATCCTGACTTGCGTTCTGAATAATCATATCAATGTTGATACTCGCGTCAGCAAGTGCTTGAAAAATTTCAGCGGCCATTCCGGGAGTATCAGGTAAGCCAATCAAGGAAACTTTTGCTTGATCCTTGTCCGATGTGACTCCGCTAACAACTACCTCTTCCATAATTTTGCTCTCCTTGACAATGATTGTCCCTTCTCCTTTATGAAAACTTGATCTAACAGAGAGCGGCACTTCAAACTTTTTTGCCAATTCAACACACCGTGAGTGTAGAACCTTCGTACCAAGTCCTGCCATCTCTAACATCTCGTCATAAGTAATTTGGTCAAGTTTCCTAGCACCCTTAACTACACGTGGATCGGAGGTGTAAACGCCATCAACATCTGTATAAATTTCGCATCGGTCAGCATTCAAACTAGCCGCAACCGCAACCGCTGTCGTATCGGATGCGCCTCTTCCAAGTGTCGTGATTTCATCGTCAATTGTAATTCCTTGAAACCCCGCTAGAATTACAATTTTGCCTTGATCAAGTTCAGAAAGGATACGATCGTTATTAATACTCTTTATTCTGGCATTGCTATAAAATCCGTCTGTGATAATACCGACCTGATTACCGGTGAGCGAAATGGCATGAAAACCGAGTTTCGAAACGGCCATCGCCAGCAAAGCAATGGATACTTGCTCACCCGTTGATAACAACATATCAAGTTCACGCTCCGGTGGTTTGTCTGATATTTCATGAGCCAATTTGATTAATTGATCTGTTGAACCGCCCATGGCAGAAACAACCACAACGACCGAATTCCCATCTTTGTGAGACTGTGTTATGCGCTTGGCGACATTCTTAATCTTTTGTGAATCTGCAACAGATGTGCCGCCATATTTTTGTACAATAACACCCATAGTATCAATGTGAAATTTGTATAGAAATCAGCAAATTTTGTTCTGAGCGAAACTAGAAATCAAATTCCTCGATCCTAATCAGGATCAATTCCTCTTGAACGACCTCAAGATTATCAATTTCAACCCGAGCCAGACGCATATTGGCCTCACTTGATCTGTGAGTCAGAATAACAAGTGAAACCGTGTTCTTACAATGCGGTTCCTTTTGAATAACTGAAGCAATACTGATATTCCGATTTCCGAGAATGGTTCCAATTTGAGCAAGAACCCCTGGACAATCCTGAACAACTAGTCTTAAATAGTAGCGTGTCTCAATGTCATTTATTGAACTGATAGAAATATCAGAACGTGGTTTTGAGATCCAAGCACGTGGGACCAGCACATGTGAATTTCCAGTGATCGATCTTGCTGTATCGATAATGTCAGCAACCACTGCACTTGCAGTTGGCATTTCACCCGCACCTTGTCCGTAAAACAGGGTTGGCCCGACAGCATCTCCTATCACACATACAGCATTAAAAGCATCAGATACATTGGCAAGCATACTGTGGTCCGGTATAAGTGTTGGATGAACACGGACATCGATTTGTGTTCCCTTTAATTTTGTAATTGCCAACAACTTAATAGTGTAACCGAGTTCTTGGGCGTACTGAAGATCTTTTTGAGTAATCTTTGTAATCCCTTCAGTGTGAACTCGATTTAACGGAACACTAATATGATGAGCTAACGCGGTCAAGATAGTGAGTTTCTGTGCAGCATCAGTACCCTCAATATCAAAGGTTGGATCCTCTTCCGCATATCCCTTGCCTTGTGCCATCTCAAGCGCTTCGGAGAAATCCCTGCCATTTTTCTGCATTTCTGTCAGAATATAGTTGCATGTACCATTAACAATTCCGTAAATTGATTCAATCTGATTTCCAGCGAAACTCTCTCGTAAAGTTTTGATTATCGGAATGCCACCGGCTGCACTTGCTTCAAAATTTAAGCTGACCCCTTGTTTTTGCGCAAGTTGAAAGAGTTCGGCACCGCACTTAGCGATTAAGGCTTTGTTGGCGGTGACAATAGACTTCCCGTTTTGCATTGCGCGCAAAATAAGCTCTCGGGAGTTGGTAGTTCCACCAATAAGTTCTACGACAATTTCAATGTCTGGATCATCAACAACTGCATTTGCATCAGTTGTTAAGCAGCCCCCAGCCAAATCAATACCGGATCTATATGCGGGAAGTGTTCTTTTGGCAATTCTTAAAAGCTTGAGGCTCAAACCAGTATTTTGGTAGATTCGATGGTTTTGATTAACCAAAATTCTAGAGACGCCAGTACCCACAGTTCCCCAACCGAGGAGGCCAACATTAATTTCAGATTTTTCCATTGTTACGTCTCTGGTTTCTTTACCTATCTGCTTTTGTCTTTAACAAATGGTGGGAAATTTTTGTGCTACGAGGTAGAGGAACAACATCAGCAAATTCTTAAGCAAAACTCCTGAGGAAGGCACTCTCAAATTCAGCGAAAAAAATCGGGGCGACTGGATTCGAACCAGCGACCACTTGCACCCCATGCAAGTACGCTACCCGGACTGCGCCACGCCCCGCCGAATACAACGTCGGATTAAAATGTTAGCATTCGGCAACTACCCTGTCAAGGAAAAATTTGTAGCCAAACCAATGATTTTGAACGTTGTTTTGAAGTGACGATTTATAAAATTTTATGATGCCTTTAACCAAGGCAAACCAATAGAAGATTCAAATTCACAATTACTGTATAGATAGATCTAATAATGAAGTTTCGCAATTCAGTTTTTCGACTTATCATAGTTGCCGTACTCCTTCTTAGCTTCAGCCAGGTCGTGACTGGCCAACAATCTGTCAACCTACAAAAAATCGCTGGATCTTCCGGTGCAATAAACGCACTCCATCATTTGGAAAATCATCTCTATGTAGGTGCAGGTGCACAGATTATGCGGCTGGATGTAACGGATCCAAGTTCGCCTATCTTAGAAAGCACTGTGTCTCTTGACGACCAAGTTCGGGCTATGGCGGTGACAGGAAATATTGTATATGCCGCAATTGGGTTCTCTGGTCTTCAAATAGTTGACTTCTCTAATCGCACATCTCCTATCTTGCGGAGTTTAATCGATACCCCTGATTTCGCTACTGATTTAGCCGTAGACGATGAACGGATTTATGTGGCAGATCGTTTTGGTGGACTTCGTATCATTTATGTCACCGATTTAGATAATCCAATTGAGGTTGCCGCCATTTCATTGTCGAAAAAAGCTACCTCCATTGAGCTCGCAAATCAACTTCTATATGTAACTGTTGCAGATGAAGATCTTACCATTATTGATGTTCGTCAACCAATCAGACCACAGATTGTTATTAGATTTGATGATGTTAATGCTAAACGGGTGCGTGTTGTTGGTAACCGCCTTTACGCTGCAGCAGGTAAGGAAGGCTTAAAAGTTTTTGATATAACAATACCAGAGGTCTTAACTGAAGTACCACATAATCTGGTAACGGGGGAAGTCGCAGATATTTCAATTGGCCGAACGTCGTTCCATACATTTGCTTATGTCATGGATCTCGAATTTGGTGTTCGAGCAATATTAATTGATGAAGGTATAGATCAATTCAAAGAATTTGGCCTTTATGAGACATCAGAGCAGATGCGCGCAATCGGTGGTGTTACCGATGATATATTCGTATCAAACGGAAAGTCCACAATTGATATTTTGAAAATTGATCCGGATTTCAAAAATATAAAGAGATTAGCACATTGGTACACTTTAGGATCTGCCTATGACATAGAAGTGCTCGATGATATGCTTTATGTGGCAAACGCGGCTAATGGAATGGCGACCATCAAAATAGACAACACTACCGGGAAATTTCGACTGGTTGAGTCTCAGAAACGTATAGAAACAGGTCGAGTTTGGAAACACGTTAAAGTCTTTGGTAATTATATCTATGCCACCGATGGAAATTTTATAATTGTTGCCATCGCTCGTGCTGATTCTCCATATCTTGTCAGTCAGTATCAGACTTCCTATGCTCAAAGTGTAACGGGACATGGTTCTTTAGCATACATTGCAAGAAGTAGTATGGGGGTTGAAATTGTTGATGTTTCTGATTTGGGTAATCCACAACGAATTGCTATTCTGGATACGCCAGGTTCTGCACAGGATATCTCTGTGAGTCGTAACTTTGCCTACCTTGCTGATGGCGAGGGCGGATTTCAGGTATTGGGGATAGATCCACCTCGGTTGCCACAACTCATTGCCAGTCTACCCGATTCAAGCGGTGGTTTTTCCAAACGAATAGAAATGAGTGAAGATCTTGTGATTATGGCTGACGGTTTTGGTGGCGTACGGGTAGTAGACGTGTTTAATCCGGCTGTTCCCCGTGAAATCAGCAGGTTTAACACCTCAAGTTTCGTACAGGATTTGTACATCGAAGATAATTTAGTTTTCTTAGTGGACTCCGGGCAAGGCGTAAAAGTCATTGATATTAGCGATCTGACGAATCCAACTGAAATCGCTTCCTATGAAACAGCGGGCACTGCTTTTGGGTTGACAAAGGTAGGAAACCATATCTTTGTGGCTGATGATACAAATGGCATTGTCGTATTAGTATTGGAAAAGATCTCTAGTTCACCCCCATTTATTAATCGATTGTCAACACGAACTGGATTGAAAACCGGCAATAGTGAAATGAGAATATATGGGAAAAATTTTTTAAATGGTTTAGGGGTTTTCTTTGGCGAAAATGCTGCTAAATCGGTCAGTGTGGTTTCTAATCAAGAAATCCAATTGAAAACCCCTGTTGGAGACCTCGGCACCGTTGACATCACTGTGCGAAATCCTGACGGTCAGATTGCGCGGTTTCCTTCCGTTTTTAGTTATATCCCCACCGAACCGAAGTTGGAGCTTACAGTAGATCAAATTGATTTTGGTGAAGTTCTTTTGGGTGCTGAAAATCCCACCTCAAAGTCATTTGTAATCCTGAATCAAGGAAGTGGGGATCTGCATGTCGACAGGATTAGTCCGCCATCACTTGCCTTTAAAATTGAACCGGCGCCGCCTTTCCAAATTCAGCCCGATAAGAGCCGGAAGATCAAGATTACTTTTCTTCCCAAAGTCATTTTTGGATTGAAAGATGTCCTGAACATATTCAGTAATGATCCAAATTCACCATCTAAGATTCCATTAACAGGAAATGTCCGTGGGGCAGCTAATACTTTCACTGTAAGTGGTTTTGGCAGACATCAAACAAAGTCACTTACAGATGAAGTACTTGAAGATGCTGAGATGCTTGAAGGCCATGAAGTAAGTGTGACTAACCTGAAAAACGGTCTCTCCTTAATGGCAATTACACAACAGGTCCCAGGCCAGCCGAACTATTCAGTCACTTTCCATAAGATAGGATTGAAAGAGTCAATCAACACCGAATTTATTGTCCAAGCAAATAATGAGATTCAAGTAGAAGTGTTTCTGCATGGTGAATCCCGTGGAACCTTTACTCAAGCCGTGAAGGAAGAACATCTGTCTGCTAGGGCGATGCAATTTGATTTTGTGATTCCGTTTTCCCCGCCTACCATTACTGCTGTCTCCAATTTGGTAACAGGTAAATCAAACGGCGGGAGCAACACTCAAGTACAGATTCACGGTACTAGTTTTCGCCAAGGTCTCTCCGTGCAGATCGGGAAACAACTTGTTGGGGAAATAAAAACGATTTCATCCGAGTTGATCGAGATTACCACCCCGATGGACACTCCCGGTGAACGTGATATTATCATTACCAATATTGATAATCAACTGACAACTCTTAAAAATGGGTATACGTATAACGAAATTTCAAGCATCTCTGTTGAAGGAGCACCCATTTTTGTCAAAATTGGTGAATCAGCTAATCTGAACGCCATTGGATATGAAACAAACGGTCAAGAAGTCCAGTTGATAGAAACGCCTTTGTGGAATATTCAATCGGGTGCAGATATTGGCATTTTGACGCAGTTTGGCAAGTTTACGGCACGCGAACGAGGCACAGTGAAGGCTGAAATTGTCTACAAAGATATCTTAAAGACTTTTGAGATCATCGTGGTATCAGGCGATACTGCCCAGATAACATTGGATGCTGAACCCGAAATTGTTACTAGGGATGAACGTGCGAGCACAAAAATTACCGCATTGGTGATTGATAGTATAGGAAATCCAGTGCTTAATGAAACTGTTACCTTTCAGGCTGACTCAGGGGGTTTTTCGGAAGTAATCAACAGAGGAGATGGAGGATATGTGACAATTTTCACCCCTGTTAATTCAACCAAGCTTGGCGAAATGACGATTTATGCCAGTGCACCAAATGGGCGAAATGGAGCAGTTGTTATCGATCTGCGTGCAAGAGTCGAAAGGTTAGTCATTGAAGCTGAAGATAATCAGATTGTCGCTGATGGGTTTTCAAGCACCAAGTTAGCCATTAGAGCAATTGATATCTATGACAAACCTGCACCAGATAAAATTATGGAAGCTACCACAAACTTGGGACATATATTGCCTATCCGAGATAACGGAGATGGTACATACACGTCAACCTACACTGCGAATACCACCACAGCTGGAAAGGCAAAGATCGTTGTTAAAACCGAGTTTGATATTCAAGCTTTAACCGAGATTCGTCTTATTGGAGGTTCAACAACCAATATTGAACTTGGGATATCCGAATCCCAGCTGCCTGCTGATGGAAAATCAACCGCGCAACTCCGTGTAAAAGCAATTGATGTATATGGTAATCCCGTTGTTAACGAGAATATTATCTTTGAACTGAAGCCGGAACTTCATTCCGGTAAAGTGGAGAATTTGATTAATCATCAAGATGGCAACTATGTTGCTGAATACATCACCGGAACTGCCGTAGGAGAAGTAGAGATACGTGCTAAAAGTTCTTACGGAGTATTTGATCAAAAATCAATCCGTTTAACACTTGGAGATAAGGCGGATTTTCAACTCAGTATGGATCCGCCAGATGCAGTTGCTGACGGTGTTACCCCAGTTGACTTAATCCTGAATGTTACTGATCCACACGGCAATACCATCCCGAATCTGAGCATGGCCATGGACGTCAGTAGTGGAAGGATCATTAGAACCATTGATGCTATTGGTAACGATAACTATCGTGGGACTTACATTCCTTCAACCTCCACAACTCCTCTCAAAGTAATTGCTACTCTCTCCAATGCGGGAAATACGGTTGTGTCAGAGCCAATGATCTTGAAACTACTGCCCGGTCCGCCAAGTCCACTCCAAACTGAGATTGTTATTGAGGCTGATGAAAACGGTCAACCCATAGCTCCACCAGCTGACGGAGAAGAACAGGTGATGGCAACCGCAATCATAAGAGATAAACATCGCAATCCAATCCCTGATCTTGAAATCAAGATTGAATCGGAAACGATCAATGTGTCGGAAAACGTTCAACTTGTCGGTGAAGAGGGGCGTGTGCCTTTCAAGATGAGTTCCAGTATAGCTGGAGAGCAGTTGATCCATATCAAAATCCCTCAAATTCCCAACTTTGATTACGTTGAGTTTGTGCGATTTAGTTCTCCTAAGATAACCGATATCAATTTTATGGATTTGCCGGATGAAATTAGCGGAGATGGCATTACGGAAACCAAACTTATGTTTACGGCAAAAAACAACGAAGGTTACCCAATTTCAAGGGCAACTATAGAGGTGACATCGACGGCAGGATCGGTTACCAGTCCAGCAGAAGAAGTATCTTCGGGGCTCTATCAGGCAACACTGACTGCTCCCAACCGAGCTGGATTACTTACTATCGGTGCGTCACCGTCTAGTCAAATCCATACCTTAATTTTGAATGCTCAAAAATTAGTTAATATTAAAGTATTGCCTGGCGATGTTTCGCCGGTGCAATCTTCGGTGGAAGTTTTTCCTGATAGGATTTTAGCTAATGGCATGAATGCCGCTATGATTTTAATCACATTGGTTGACAAGCTCGGGAGTCCAATTCCAAACCGGAAAGTCACCATCAAGGCAAAATCACCAAATGTCGATATCGAACAGGTTGAAATCGTTCAATCGAAAACACTAACAGATATGAATGGCACAGCGATGGGCGAGATCCGTTCATCAGATGTCGGTCAAATTACAATCTCTGTAGAAGACAGCACAGTTCCTAACTATTCGAGACAACTGATAGCAAATCCGGTAATCACCGCGATTAGGCCAGTTGCCTATTCTCTTACTGTGATAGCTACACCTTCAAGCTTGCCTGCCGATGGATTATCCGAAGCTGAGATAGCGATTCAGATTCTAGATGCGTCAGATAATCCACTTGAGTCTGGTGAGGTGACGTTAACAGCAGATGCTGGAACCATCACCGAAACTGCCAAGAATCTGGGTTACGGAAACTACTCGGCTGTTTTTTTGGTTCCCAGTTTACCACAGATTATCACCATTGCAGCTGAGACTGAAGATGGCTTAACGGGAACAGGAGAGATAACAATTGAAAAGACAGATTTTACTGATCCCAGTTTTACTGCTAAAACTGTCAACACAACAACAATTGTGCTGAAATTCAATGAAACAGTTAAAGGTGGTGAAGGTGATATTGATAATTGGACGGTTAACGACAAACCGATATCATTTTTTAGTGGTAAAGGGAATGAGTTTACCATTACCCTTGCCGCACCAATTCAAACAGGGGATCAACCGTTTGTGCAGTATATCGGTGTTGCCGATAATCCAATTAGGGATCTGTCAGGCAATGAAGTTGATCCCAGCCGAAGAATTATTCAGGCCCAAGATGGTATTTCGCCTTCCTATACGGCTAGAGTGATCGGAGAGAATTCGATCGAGATCGCATTCTCAGAACCGATTATGAATCCAAGTAAAGATGGCTGGCGAATTAGGTTGGAAGGATATGGCGACTTGGAAGTTACTAATTTTAATCGAACCGATAATTTCGGTTTGATATGGAATCTTGAAATTAGTGTAGAAGATGGGGCTGCAGAAATACTTCGTCGTGGTGAACCGCCAGTTGTAACGTTCTCGACAGAAAACGGGAAATTAACAGATAGGAATGGAAACCCACCAATCTTGGATCCGATAAGAGCACAACCAAATGACGCACCGGTTTTAAAACTGAAGAATACCAGAAACGCTATTCTTCGCGAAAATCCGGTCAATTTTTCCATGTCAGAAGGCAAGCAACTGGTAATTTTTGTAGAAGGGGAAGACAAAAATAATGATGAGTTGACGTTTGCAGTCAGTGAACTTGAAGATAGCGAATTCGAACAGGTTGATAAAAACCGCTATAAATTCATATACGAACCTTCGTTTCAAACGGTGACAGCCTATGAACAGAGTGGTGTAGTCAAGACGGTTACTTTCTCCTTAACTGACTCGGTTTTTAAGCAAATACAGTCTGCAAAATTCATCGTTAATAACTTAAGTCAAGCAGCTCAAATTACATTAAGTGCCGCTAAGAATCTGCTTCTTGCTGAAGAAACTTCAGAGACGGAAGTCGTTGCTACGGTAAAAGATGCTTTCGGGAAACCTGTAATTGATGAACGGGTGATGCTAACATCTGACGATTTCGAGGTTGAAATGGAACATCAGCTCAGAGGGAAGTACTCAGCAATTTATAGAGCCAGTAATATTGTAGGGGTAGTTGTTTTAAGCGCGACGACTTCCAACAAGGTTTCAGCCAAAACAGGAGTCAAACAGTTAAATAGCCAGCCTGATAACATCAAACTTATTGCTGAGATAACCGAATTGCCGGCTGATGGTATAGTTGGAACAACTTTGGTTGTCAGTGTTCGTGATACCAAGAATCGACCTATTAGTGATGCTGAGGTTGAATTTGACACCCCTCAAATTGGTTCTATATCTGAAGTTGAAGCGCAAGGTAGTGGACGCTATATCGCTAAATATACAACGGGTGAGATCGATAGCCCCGCGGTTAGCTTTCCAATTACGGCCTCTGTTTCATTAAACAAAGTAGTTTTGTCTGCTTCAGTCGATCTCAGTTTAAAAAGGCCTAACCGAGTACCAACGCTGGTGGTTCTTGATATGAAAAGCAAAGAAATAGAAGATGTAATTGCTCCGGTTACTGAAGGAGATTCCATCACTTTAAGTCTCAGCGGGATCGATCCGGATGGGGATCAAGTTCGTTTTTCAGTTGAGGGACTGCCCCCCAACGCTCAGTTAGATCAAGATGGCGTCTTCTTCTGGCAAACAAGGAGTGACGCTGTTCAAGGAAAAGAAGGGTCAAAAACATTTCCAATTCTCTTTCTGGCTACTGATAGCTTGGGAGGATCGACCTCTAGGGAAATATTGATTGAAGTTAAGCACAAAAGTTCAGCAGAGCGGTTGCTAATTTTTGCCTATCCGGATTCGTTAGTGGCGGGAGAAAATATCAGTTCAATGATCACTATGATCCTGACGGATGAAAATGCAGTTCGACTTGAAAACGAAGCGATTAAGATCGAAACTCATCTCGAAAGGGAATTGAAAGACACGGATAAAGTAACTGAAAAAGAAGTCAAACCTGATACTAATGCCGAAGTAGTGGAAAAAGATAAAATGGCAGAGGTTTTACCTCCAAAAGACCGAGAACTTAAGGTGAAAGAGGTGGGAAATGGTGTCTATACAATAACCGTTTCACCGAGTATTTCTATTGGTTTGCTGCAGATTCGTGCGATGGTACCAAATACATCGGTATCTGCAACTGCTAATTTACGAATCCTACCAGGAGCAGTTACCAAGCTGATCATTAATGATCCAGTTCAGCCAAAGCAACTCGGTGCAGGTCAATTATTACCTTTTTTTGCTTCAGGCCGAGATCAGTTTGATAATAAAGTTGATCTATCTACGGCATTGAAGTGGGAAGTCACAAATGGTGTCGGCAAAATTTCAGTTGATGGTGTCTTCACTGCTATAAAAGCTGGAAAAGGAAAGATCTTGGTCAGCTATAAAGAGTTTAAACAGGAATCTCCAGAGATCACGATTACAGCTGGTGACCTGTCGAATATTATTATATCTCCAGCTATTTTGGATATCGAAATTGGTCAGATTGTAGCCTTTCAAGTTGTTGGGACAGATCTGTATGATAATCCCGTCGTGGTTGATCAAGCGGCGGTTAAATGGGCAATTAGTGCCTATGAAAAATCGGTTGAACTTGGTCAGTTTAAAGGTGGAATGTTGACGCCCAAGAATCTAGGGATTGGTGACATCACCGCCACACTTAATGGTTTAGTAGCAAAGTTACCAAAAATTCAAATCGTCAAGGGGCAAGTCAAGAATATAGAGATCCTTCCCAAAGAACCGATATCGCTGATAGCTGGTGAGAAAAAGATTTTTCATGTCATAGGACGAGATTCAGCGGGCAATCAAGTCAGCGTTCCACAAGAAAAGGTGTTATGGAAAATTGTCGGTAATGCGATAACAGATGCTGGTGGCATTGATCTAGGCTTCAAATCGAATGTTGCCTCATTCCAAGTGACAGCAAAACATGTTGGTATAGGGCAAGTGCAGCTTTCTGTCGGTGAAGCCAAGGGAAACTCAACAAAAATAACGGTCACTCCAGCTAAGCTGGCTATGCTTAAAATCATGCCAATGAATGCTAACTTAGTAGCTGGCAGTGAAAAAAAATTCAAGTTAGAAGGACTCGACTTATACGGAAATATAACAAAAACACCAGTAGAAAAAAAATGGAAAGTGATTGGTGGTGTTGGTCAAATAAAAAATGATGGTACCTTTACTGCTCGAAGGCAAGGTGTCGGACAAGTGCAGGTAGAAACGGATGGATTTATTCAATTATCCGGTCAAGTCACAGTGCGACCAGGAGAAATTCAAGACATCAAAATCTTCGCAGACAAGAAAATTACCGATGGATCGGTTAGTTTGTCTGTAGGAGAATCTATCCAGTTTGCAGGTATCGGACATGATAAGAATAAGAATGAAATTGATCTCGATGAACCGAAATGGCAATTAGAAGGAAAGATTGGAAAAATCGCCGGTAATGGTAAATTTACCGCACTTAACGCTGGGATGGCAACATTACGTTTAAATTATAATAATTTTAAACAGGCTGCGGTCAAGATCTTTGTGGATAGTCCCCTCTACTTGGAGATGATAGATGTTGGTGGTGGAAGAAGCCAAGAAATAGCATTTCCGATTTTTATTCGACCTCTTGGCCCCGAAATTGGTGAAATCACGGCTGAAACTTCGCTTGTTTTCCCAAGCAATCTGCTTAAGTTCATCATGTTGTCAGGTAAAGGTGTTAAACAAGTAAGTGCGACGTCAGTCGGCAATCAACTCGATTTAAAGTTCACAATAACACCATCATTTGGTGCCAAAAACGGTACTTTTCGGATAGATCTTATTTTTTTCGTCTTACCCACTGCTGCTGACTTGGCAACTGGTGAAATAACCACCAAAGATATTTCGCTTGTGCTTTCCAAAACAAACAGAAAATTGGGTGAAACCAAAGTTCTATCTTCTGGACGCTTCACCGTACTTGCAAACATAAAACTGGAACTCGATGGTGTATCATTGGCACCGAGTCAGTCTGGAGTGATTGAACTTAAGCTTCGTAAACCTGATTTTAAGATCTCAAAAGGTCAGATTCTTATTAAGACAGTGCCCAACATTAAGATTTTAGCATTTAACTTAAATAAAGTATTTGCCGAGACAATGACGGTTGCAAAAATTGCTAATGGGATTCTACTTAAAGTTAACCAGAATCCACCAAATGCGGAACAGGTTGGAACCATCGAAATTGAGATACCTAAAAAATTAGACCCGAATACAAAAAACGAAATTAAGATTGAAGCAGAGATGTATGCTAACGAAGAATCCAAATATGGTATCGTTCTGCAATTGGGACGGATCCAGATCATCGATAAAATTGCCCCGATTGGATCAATTTCAGTTAACAAGGCTAACATATATACTATCGATCAACTAGTTGTACTGAATGCCGCAGCGGCCGATGTTGGGTTCGGTGTTGAATCGATGCGCTTCAAGAATGACGAAGATTTTAACCCATCTGATCAGGAGATTAAGTGGATCAATTTTTCTCCGAAAGAAGCGGACAGTACTAGTCACAAATGGAAGCTATCGGATGGCGAGGGCATTAAAACAGTTTTTGGCCAGTTCCGGGATTTCGCTGGTAACGTAACGACAACCCCTCTTTCAGACCAAATCATCTTTGATCAGACAGCACCCATTGGATCAATATCAATTGTTGGGGATCGAACCAGACAGGCAGGAATCACAATTAAATTTGCAGCTTCTGATGAACTTTCAAACATGAAGGAGGTTGGTGAGGTAAGGTTAAGAAACGAGGAGGATGATTTCAGTGACAAGGATTGGAAACCGTTTGGCGATCAGGTTAAGTGGGAAGTGCCTTCTGGCGAAGGAATCCGCACGGTATTTGCTGAATTTCGGGATGGTGCTGGCAACGTTTCTGACGTGGCATCAGATTCTGTTGAATTTGATGATTTAGCACCAGAAGTGGTTTCCTTTACTCCGGATGGTACAGAGGAATTTGTGCAGGTCGATGCTATTATATCAGTAGAGTTCAGCGAAGAGGTACAAATCGATGAGCAATATCTAGTAGTGTCCAGTGATAAAGTTGATAAAATTCGGGGCGAGATCCGCATAGACGCAAATCATGTGACTTTCGTATCGGATGAAATCTTTAGAGATGTTGAGGAAATTTCGGTCTTAATCAAGTCCGGGATACCGGATCTTATCGGAAATCCTGTGGCTGAGGAGGTATCATGGTCGTTCTCTACCGGTGTCGGCGTTTTTCCTGGTGACACCAACAAAGATGGAGAAGTCAATGCAGCAGACATCATTCCAATAGGTCGTTTCTGGAGGGAAAAAGGTGAGCCAAGACAGGAAGCTACAACAAACTGGGTTCTTCAGACGGCAAAACCATTCAAAATTCAGCTAGCAACGATTGCGGATGCTGATGGTAACGGTATTGTAGACGCGGATGACATCGTACCGGTTGCTCTAAACTGGATGAAGAAAATCAGTGAACCGCATGCTGTACCAGGAGGCAACGAAGAAGAAACTGAAAATGTTGAAGAAGAAGTTAATGTTGCACCTGGAAATTTTCTTGATTTAGATCCAAACATATTAAGTATCTATCAACAAATGCATGAGAAGCTATTAGATCTCCCAGGCGATATTGAAGGCGTTGTTGCGTTACGCAATTTTGTAGCGGATCGAATTCTATCGTTGGAAGCACTTACTATTCCTGTAAAAAATGAGCTTTTGGTGAATTATCCCAATCCGTTCAATCCCGATACTTGGATTCCATTTCAGATCTCAACCGGTTCGGAAGTTATTCTAACAATATACAATCTGCAAGGGCAGATTATCAGGCAAATAGATCTTGGGTTCAAACCAGCAGGATTCTATGTCCGAAAGGATCGAGCAATCTATTGGGACGGCCGGAGTCAGAATGGTGAGCGAGTTGCCAGCGGTATTTATGTCTATCAGTTGCGAGCTGGTGATTTTTCGGAATCCCGGAAACTTGCCCTCATTAAGTAAGCACATCACGTAAAAACAGGCCAGTATGTGATTGATCGATAGACGCGACTTCCTCCGGTGTCCCCATGGCAATGAGATAACCGCCCTCCTTTCCACCTTCAGGTCCCAGATCAATTATCCAATCTGCCGACTTAATCACATCCATATTATGTTCGATAATAACAATGGTATTGCCTTTGTTAACGAGTCTGTTGATTACATTCAGTAACTTTTGAATATCCTCGAAATGTAGTCCAGTTGTGGGCTCATCCATAACATAAAGTGTTTTTCCAGTACTCCTCTTTCCAAGTTCCGCCGCCAATTTTATTCGTTGTGATTCTCCACTTGAAAGTGTTGTACTCGATTGTCCCAGTTGAATATAATCCAATCCAACGTCAAACAACAGCTGAAGCGTTTTTTCAATGGTTGGTATGTCCTGAAAGATCTCCAATGCTTCACGGACCGGCATCCGTAAGATATCGGCAATATTTTTCCCTTTATAGCGAACTTCCAAAGTTTCTCGATTATAACCAGTACCGTTACAAGACTCACATTCCAACCAAACATCAGCAAGGAAATGCATTTCGATCTGGTTGTATCCAAGTCCTTGACACAACTCACATCGACCGCCGCTGATATTGAAACTAAAGCGGCCAGATGAAAACCCTCGAACTTTGGCATCGGGCAGACTAGCAAATAGAGTTCGAATCTTGGTAAACATATCAGTATATGTTGCAGCATTTGATCTAGGTGTTTCACCGATTGGACTTTGATCAATATTGATTACTTTGTCAAAAACACTGAGATCTACTTTCTGGTTCTCTTCCCTGTGTTCAAACTTGAGTGCGTCTCCGATTGAAGTGACACTGCTTTGTAACAGGACTCCATCAACCAATGAGCTTTTTCCTGATCCGGAAACACCAGTTACACATGTCAGTGTCCCAAATGGAATTTTAACGTTGATGTCTTTAAGATTATTCTTCTTAGCGTGTTTTATTTCCAGCCAATTCCCACTGCCCTGACGCCGCTCTTTAGGGATGCTGATCTCTTCCGCTTTAGATAAATAGCGACCGGTCAGCGATTGAGAATTTCTTTTGATTTCAGATGGTGACCCCGTGGCTATTATTTCGCCACCGAGTATGCCCGCACCAGGACCGAAATCAAGCACATGGTCCGATGATTCAATTGTACTTGGATCATGCTCGATAACCAGTACGGTGTTACCAAGGTCACGCAATCCCTTTAAAGCCTTGATCAAACGTTGATTATCACGTTGATGAAGACCTGTTGTCGGTTCATCCAAAACATAAGTTATGCCGGTTAAACCGCTCCCCAGTTGGCTGGCTAAGTGAACACGTTGCATTTCACCACCAGATATTGTTGGTGCCCGTCGATTCAGCGTGAGATAGTGAAGCCCAATTTCTTTTAGAAATTGAAGCCTTTTTCGAGTTTCGGCTACCAACTCACGTCCGATCTCCATCTCATGTGGTGTAAGACCAATCTCGTTAAAGAAATGGACAGTTTGGCGTATTGGCATTGCCGTTAGTTCAGAGATAGTCTTGTCGCCAATTGTGACATGACTGGCCAAAGGTTTGAGACGTGTTCCCTGACATGAATGGCATATATTACCCCATATAGTTCCAAACCCACTGCATGTTGGACACTGGCCAATTGAACTATTAAAAGAAAAGTGTTGTGGTGTTAGTTCGTCAAAACTTAGACTACATGGTACACAGGCAAATTGGGTGCTGTAAACGATGATTTGGTCTCCACCTTCTTGTGTTGTCGGTGTTAAATTCTGGTTGTCCTGGTTTCGCCTGCGTTGTCTGCGCCGGTTGCTAACCTCTTTTGCACCCATAGTTTCGGATCTGCCAAATTGTACTGATCTTGACTCGCGTCGAATTGCAACGGTACCAACACTTTGCGCTATAGCCGTTTCCACTGCTTCAGCCAAGCGACTTTTCTCTTCTTCAGAAGCGACAAGTCGATCAACAACAATTTTGACATCATATTTGCTTGTTGCTTTTAAGTCTGGTGCTTGATCAAGAAGATGGGTAACATTGTTGACTTCAACACGCGCAAAACCGAGCCGTTGAAGTCTTTTGAATGCTTCTTGATAATTCTCACCCCTTTGTAGTTTGAGCGGGGACATGACATAAATACGGATTCCATGCGGTTGATCCATAATCTTATCGATGATTTGCTGAGAACTTTGTGACCCGACTGGCTTCTTACACTGAGGACAATGGGCTCTGCCAATGCGCGAGTAGAGTACCCGCAGATAGTCATAAATTTCTGTAACTGTACCAACCGTAGATCTTGGATTCTTGCTTAAAGCTTGACGTTCAATTGCAATAGCAGGAGATAAACCCTCTATCTTTTCAACTTTCGGTTTTTTAAGCTGACCAAGGAATTGTCGGGCATACGTAGATAAAGATTCAATATAGCGACGTTGCCCTTCTGCGTAAATTATGTCCAAGGCCAATGAAGATTTTCCTGACCCGCTAACACCTGTCAGAGCAGTCAACTTACGGTATGGTATTTTTACATCAACCGACTTTAGATTATGCTCAGATGCGCCTTGAACTATGATCCCTTTCTCATTGTTACCCACAGCATGTGGAGCTCGCAGGTCTTCCTTTAAAAATTCTGTAGTCCGATCCAGCAAGCGTTTCAAGTACTGACCGGTGTGCGATCCTTTAATTTGCGTGACTTCCTCCGGAGTACCAGTGGCAACAACAAAACCACCAGATTCTCCTCCTTCGGGACCGAGGTCGATAATATAATCAGCCGTTTTGATCACCTCTAAGTTGTGTTCAATGACGATAACTGTGCTGCCTTGATCGACCAGTCGATGGAGTACCTCAAGTAGTCTCTTCACATCATCGAAATGCAGTCCGGTGGTCGGTTCATCAAGAATATACAGCGTTTGATCGGTCCTTCGCTTAGCCAATTCGCGGGATAATTTTATTCTTTGTGCTTCTCCTCCGGAGAGTGTTGGTGAAGGCTGACCAAGTTTTATGTAGTCTAACCCAACGTCATACAGCGTCTGAAGAATCTTGGCAATGTTTGGTACATTTTTAAAATGCTCTAATGCTTCTTGAACGTCCAAGTTTAGGACGTCGCTAATTGACTTATCTTTATACTTGACAGTAAGTGTTTCTTGATTGTATCGTTTGCCGTTACAAACATTGCAGGCAACCCATACGTCGGCTAAAAGCTGCAGTTCAATCTTCTTTGCACCGTTACCTTGACAGGCTTCACAACGACCTCCTTTGACATTAAAACTAAAGCGACCAGGTTTATAACCACGTAACTTCGATTCTGGAAGTCCAGCAAATAGACTCCGAATATGATCAAACAGTTTGCTATACGTTGCTGGATTTGAGCGCGGGATACGACCAATTGGGGATTGATTGATCGCTACGACTTTGTCGATTACGTCACTTACCTCTTGAACCTCGAGTATATTATTCTCATTACACTTTATGGCCTGAATTCTCTTATGCTTACCTGGAGTTGTATCAGCACGCATCAAATCTCGTGCCAATGCCTGATAAAGTATGTCATTAATAAGTGAACTTTTACCGGATCCGGAGACTCCGGTCACACAGGTTAAAATGCCAACCGGTATTTGGACGTCGATATTTTTTAGATTATTGTGTTTGGCCTCGATGATTTCGAGGAATGAATCTTCATGGGAACGTCGCCTGTTTGGTATCTCTATTTCGAGATCACCCCTCAGATATTGAGCTGTCAGCGAGCTGCCGTTTGTGATTACTTCGTTTGGAGTACCGATGTCTGAAATCATCCCTCCTTGAATACCAGCACGTGGACCAAAGTCAACAATCATGTCTGCCGTTCGCATCGTGTCTTCATCATGTTCTACTACAATGACTGTGTTTCCTTGATTACGTAGCTGTTGAAGTGTCCTTAATAGACGGTTATTATCCCGAGGATGGAGACCAATTGATGGCTCATCTAAGACATAAACAACATCATGTAATCCGGCACCAATTTGTGAAGCCAAACGTATCCGTTGAGATTCACCACCAGATAAGGTTGGAGCAGTGCGATTAAGCGATAAGTATTCTAATCCAACGTTAGCGAGAAACTCTAACCTTCCTCGAATTTCCCTTAGCACACCTTCTGCGATAATTGTCTCTCGTTCAGCCAACCTGAGGTTGTTGAAAAATTCAAGACAGTCGTTGATGGTCATTTCAGCAATATCGACGATAGATTTATCATCAATTTTCACACTCATCGCTTCTGATTTAAGCCGATTACCATTACAATCCGGACACATGATTATTGAGACATATTTCTCGAATTTGTTCTTACGGGCTTGAGATCGACTCCGATGGTATTGATACTCAGCATCAGGAATAACCCCATGAAATGCTTCTCTTCTCTTGAATCGATGGCGGCCCCGTTGACGATAAATCATTGGTATTCGCCGGCTACCTGTACCATACAGGATTGCATTTTGTACATTTTCAGGTAATTCTTTCCACGAATCATTGAGGTCGATTTCAAAGTAATCCGCCAGACTTTGGACCATCATTCTCAAACGTGACGATTCAATTTTCCCCCACAACGATACAGCACCATTATTGATTGACAAGTCCGGATCAGGAATAACCAGATCTTTTGAGATTCCGTTTATTGTGCCTACTCCACGGCAGGTTGGACACATTCCAGCTGGACTATTAAAAGAAAAATCCCTAGGAGCAAGCGGCTGATAACCGATCTGGCATCTGGTGCAGGTATAGCTCCGACTGAAAGTCCGATTCGTGTCTTGAAAATCCAGCATATTGACAGTTAAAATGCCGTTACTCATACGTAATGCGAGTTCAACCGACTCCGCAACACGGCTGCGAATATCTGATCTAACCTTAATTCGATCAACTACGATTTCAATGTTGTGGCGTTTGTGACGTTCAAGCTGGATATCCTCCATTAGATCGACAACAACTCCATTGATTCGAGCTCGTGCGTAACCGGCCTTGCGAGCGTCCTCTAATTCCTTCCGATATTCACCGCGTCGGCCAATGACAATCGGTGCTAGAATAAGCAAACGTCTATTTTCAGGCATAGCCATAATCTGGTCGACAATTTCGTCTTCTGTTTGCCTGCCAAGTGGAGAATTGCATTCAGCACAATGCAATTTACCCGCTCGAGAGAAGAGTACTCGCAAATAGTCGTAGATCTCTGTTATAGTGGCAACAGTTGATCTAGGATTTTGGCTGGTTGATTTTTGGCTAATTGATATGGAAGGCGAAAGTCCATCAATCGTGTCAAATTTGGGCTTTTCAATTTGACCGATGAACTGACGTGCATAGGTTGAGAGTGACTCAATGTAACGGCGTTGCCCTTCAGCATAGATTGTGTCAATGGCTAAGGAAGATTTTCCGGATCCGCTTACGCCAGTGAAGACAATCAGTTGGTCCTTCGGAAGTTTAAGATTGATATCCTGTAGGTTATGTTCGCGGGCACCGCGAATCTCGATAAATTCCTGGGACATTCACCTCTGAACTCCTTACTATTCTAACTTGTCAATCATTTTGAACAAATTTTGCAAACAGATGCGTGACGCTTCTTCACCTGCTTCGGAGAACGCCGAACCTCCAGGTTGATGAACGATATCTTCATCCAACTTGAGTGTTGGACGCCAGTGAGTTTCTAATGTTAAGTGTCCTTGATAACCATCATCAATGAAAGCTTGCAGTTGTCCCTGCCAATCGATGATTCCAGTGCCAACCTCGACCGAATCCATCTCCCCAGTTTTAGGATCGCGGGCAGCATCTTTCAGGTGGGCGTGGATCATAAACGGTTTAAGCCGATTGTATGCGTCTGGAAATGGCATCTCACCGTCTTGGTCGGCATGCGCTTCATTTGCCGGATCCCAGATTGCTTTGACACTCGGTGAGTTAATTTCACCAATGAAACGCTCTGTCAGCTTAGCAGTGGCTAAGTTGGTTGAATACTCATTCTCCATACCAAGTATAATACCTTCGTTTTCTGCAATCTGCACAGGTTCATCATAGGATTCAACAATCTCATTCCATCGTTCTTCGATATTATCGATCTTCCAAAAAACAAAAGTTCGTATTAAGTTGACATCAAATGCTTTTGCCAACTTAATGCACCGCTTCAAGATGTTGAGATGTTCTTTCCGCTCTTTAGCATTATCAATATCGCATTTGTAGAATGGTGATGCAACGCCAATTACGCGAACATCTGTACTGTCGAGAATTTGCTTCATCTTGACAATATCCTGATCTGTTAATTCCTGCGGTGCTTTATCCCAAACGGATCTAATTTCAATCGAATCGAGATTGAATTCAACTGCTAGATCAACGACGATTTGAAAATCTTGTGAGGCTTCATCTCCAATAATTCCAACTTTAAACATCTAATTTGTCTCCTTAATCCATCAAATTCAGTTATTCATAAGAGTGGTCAGCATCAGGAAAAGTTCCTTGCTGAACTTCAAATTTGTAGCACTCGACAGCACGTAAAATCTCCTTCTTTACATTAACGAACTGCTTGGCAAATGAGGGCTTGAAACGATCAAATAGTCCGATAAGATCATGAGTGACAAGAACCTGCCCATCGCAACTTGATCCTGCCCCAATACCAATCGCCGGTATTGAAAGAGATTCCGTGATCTTTTTAGCTACTGAATTTGGGATGCATTCCAGGACAACGGCAAAGCAACCTGCTAGTTCCAAGGATACTGCATCTTCCAAGATTTGATTTGCTTCTCTCTCTTTTCTGCCACGAACCCGGAATCTGTCAGTTGTCTGAGGAAGGAGACCTACATGACCCATGACAGGGATTCCCTCACTGATGATAGCTCTGATAATTCCGGTCTTATTCCCTTCAATTTTAACAGCATCCGCTCCGGCAGAAACAAGTTGTTTCGCATTTCCTACTGCTAGTTCGGACGTTTTGTCGGACTGGTATGGGAGATCTGAGACAATCAAGCAGGTTTCATTGCCGCGCTTGACAGCAGATGTATGGTGAATCATATCTGTTACGGTAACATCCCGTGTAGTTTCATATCCCAAAACCACCATACCAAGGGTATCGCCAACCAGAATAATGTCAATTTCCGCTTGGTTCAAAATCAGGGCTGTCGGATAATCATAAGCGGTCAGCATAACAATTCCCTGCCCGCTTTTTTTCGTCTTTTTAATGGAATTAACAGTTTTTTTCATCATCAAAAAAGTGTATCAATTCAAAACTTCGACTGTCAAGCCAACTCATCAAATTAATGAATTCAATGTGCTTCAAGCCAATTATGACCAATTCCGATATCAACTTTAATTGGAACACTCATCGGGATCGCAGTTTGCATTTTCTCTTTGACAATGGGAACGACGATTTCTTCTTCCGATTTCCACATGTCAAATAGTAATTCATCGTGGACTTGAAGGATCATGCGCGTCTTCAGTTTTTGACTGGTAAATTCTTGGTAAATGGCTGACATCGCAAGTTTGATTAGATCTGCGCTTGATCCCTGAATGGGAGAATTAATAGCATTACGTTCGGCGCTATTCCGCATAGTAACATTAGCAGAATTCACGTCAGGTAAATACCGACGACGGCCTGTTATAGTCTGTACATATTCTTTATTTCTGGCGAATTCAACAATATCATCCATGTAATTCCTGATTTTTGGAAACTGATTAAAATATCGATCAATAATCTGTTGCGCATCACCTCGGCGAATTCCAAGTCTTTGCGCTAAACCAAAAGCCGAAATGCCATAGACAATGCCAAAGTTAATCATCTTGGCTTGCCGACGCATCCCTTCATTGACTTGACCATATGGAACTTGGAATACCTTTGACGCAGTTTCAGTATGGATATCCAGACCGACCTCGAAGGCAGTGATTAAGTTCTCGTCACCACTCAATTCTGCAATGATCCGAAGTTCGATTTGCGAATAGTCAGCAGACAAAAGAACGTATTCATCACTACGGGGGATAAACGCTTTCCGAATTTCCTTTCCTCTCTCGGTACGAATCGGGATATTTTGTAGGTTCGGACTACGCGACTGAATTCGTCCGGTGGAGACAAATGCTTGATCATATTCTGTATGTATTCTTTTGGTGTGGTCAAAAATTGCTTTTGGGAGTGTATCAATATAAGTGTTTTTCAGCTTTCGGACTTCACGAAACTCAAGTAATTGTTGGGCAATCTGGTGCTTTGTTGCCAAAGACTCCAGTACCTTAGCATCCGTTTTATATTGACCTGTTTTAGTTTTACGAGGCGATTCAGCCAATTTTAAATGATCGAATAATATTTCTCCTAACTGCTTAGGAGAATCAATATTAAATTGCATCCCAGCCAATCTGTAAATTTCGGTTTCCTTGTCGAAAAGCTCATTTTTCAAATCGCTGGAGAAAGATACAAGCGCTTGACTGTCAAGCTTCACTCCATTTGATTCTATCTCCACTAAAACTGGGATTAGGGGACATTCTACTTCATAGAATACTCGACTAAGTTCCTTTTCAGAAATTAAGTCTTTAAACAATTCGTGCAGTTGCCAAGTAATATCCGCATCTTCAGAGGCATATTCGGCAATTTGCTGAATTGGAATCTGGAGCAAATCCAATTGACTACTTTGAGTGAGATTACTATACGATATGGGCGAGTAGTTCAGATATGTTGTTGCCAGAAAATCTAAATTGTGGCGCAAGTCGGGGAAAATTAACTGATGTGCCAGCATAGTATCAAATAGTTTGCCCCGAACAGTAATACCATGCCATTTCAAGACAGCCAGATCAAACTTAAGGTTATGGTTTACCTTGCCGATATTTTCATCTTCCAATAAAGGCCTAAATTCCTGAAGTATGGCCTGTGCGTTCTCTGTATTAGGTATTGGAACGTAGAACCCGGTACGTGATTTAAAAGAAAACGCAATTCCAACCAATTTAGCTGTTTTGGGATCAAGACCGGTCGTTTCACAATCCAAACAGAACGTCTGCTGTGATTTCAGCTTTTTAATCAGTGCCTTGCGTGTTTCAGCAGTATCCGTTATGCGATAATCATATTTGACATCTTTGATTGTCCGAAGAGATGTTGACACTGAATTATCTTGATTAACTGAAAACTCCTCCCCAATTATCCGTTTACCAAGGCGGTCAAACTCCAGATCGGTAAAAATTGCTTTTAGCTTATCCAAATTAGGTAACTGACGCTTCATTCCGTCAAAATCCACCGGAATTGGTACATGACGATCAATTGTTGCCAGCCGCTTTGAAAGCAACGCCTGCTCAGTTTCATTTTCAAGATTTTCTTTCTGTTTCCCTTTGAGTTGATCTGTGTTAGCAAGCAGATCCTCTATACTGCCAAACTGCGTGATCAGTTTTTGGGCTGTTTTCTCACCAATCCCAGTGACACCAGGAATATTGTCAGATGAATCTCCCCACAAACCTAGAATATCTGTTACTTGATTGATACGGCTAATCTGCCATTTATCTTTAATCTCGGAAACTCCCATGATCTCGACTTTCTCATTGTGTGCTGAAAGCTTATAGAAATATGTTTTTTCCGAAACTAGTTGAGAAAAATCCTTATCAGTTGTCACCATGTAAGTCTTAAAATCCAGCTCATCTGCACATCCAGCAATTGTTCCAATAATGTCATCAGCCTCATATCCATCTACAGTAAACACTTTGATTCGCAGGGCCTCTAATACCTCATAGACTCGTGGAATAGAGGTAATTAAATTCTCTGGAATGGCTGATCTCTGGGCTTTATATTCCGGATATTCAATATGTCTTTTTGTGGGTGCGTCGGTATCAAAGGCCACAGCGATGTGTGTTGGATCTTCCTTGTCCAAAATCCCCAACAAGGTGTTGATAAAGCCGAACTCAACAGATACGTTTCGACCATCACTTGTCAATCTAGGGTTTTTTACAAAAGCATAGTGAGCACGAAAAATAAGGACCATCCCATCAACTAGAATCAGTTTATTCACTTGTTTTTTCCCGAAAATATCTTAGACTATGTTGGCATATTGGTAATCTCAATTGGAATCAGCGAATCTGCTGGTTTAAACCCAAAGACACTGCCATAAAAATACAATTCTGCATCCAGCGCTCGCTTTATATTTTGAGATTTTCGGAACCCATGCCCTTCTCCATCAAACGGAATATAAGCAACGGGTATACCTTTCGTTTTGAGAGCGTGAACCATTGCCTCTGCCTGATTTGGGGGAACAACTTTATCATCAAGTCCTTGAAAAATAATAATAGGACAGTTAAGTAGATCTATAGCATAAATAGGAGATCTTTCCCGATAGACTTCCATTTCCTCCGGGTACCTGCCGACGAGACCATCTAGGTAACGGGATTCAAATTTGTGTGTATCGGTCGCCAGTGCTTCCAAATTTCCAATACCATAATAGCTTGCTCCCGCTTTGAAAAAATCATGATAGGTTAAGGAACATAGCGTTGTGTATCCACCAGCACTGCCACCTTTGATGGCGATTCGATTCGAATCGACCTGACCTTGATCTACAAGAAATTTTGCACCGTTTATGCAATCCTCCACATCTACAATGCCCCACTGATTATTTAGCCTTTCACGATAGACTCGGCCATATCCTGTGCTACCGCCATAGTTTACGTCAAGGACAGCAAAACCGCGACTGGTCCAATATTGTAGATTGAGACTGAGGGTGTTGCTTGTTGCACCAGTGGGTCCACCATGACTGACAACGATTAAGGGAGGTAATTCAGATTCTGAGGCAATCTGACAGTCATTTTGAGGCGCATAAAAGAAAGCATAGGATATCAGGCCATTCACAGTCGGGAATTCTATTGTTTGGGGGGTGGACAAAACTTTCGGCCCCACCTCAACATTGCATGATCTACGAATGATATAGGGATGTTGTGTTACCAAATCGAGTTTCGCCACTGACGAAAACTGGGACGGAGACCCACCAATGAACACGACCATATTTGCATTAACCTGAATTGATTCAATAGATGTATAAACGGTTTCAATTCTTTCCAACTTCCGAGTTTCCGTTTGAACACTAGCTAAATGCCAGATACCATTTTGGGTATATGCGCAAATGATCTGTTCTGCCGAGGCAAAACCATAAGTAGACATACCAAAAACCCACTGTGGACGACCAAATTCTGCTTCCATCTCGAGTAATGGTTCAGTTTGCCCATTTTGTAAATGGTGCAAATTCCACCAACCATTTCGGTCGGAAACGAAGTACAGTTTATGATCAGGTGACCACTTGGGCTGAAAAATTGATTCATTGTGCCCACCAGCAATTTGCTTGGGATTAGCAATAGATCCATCCTCGTTCCAAGTTGCAACCCATAATTCTGTGCCGTCCCAGGGCATATTCGGATGGTTCCAAGTCAGCCATGCTAGATGAGATTCATCTCTGCTAATACAGGGAGATGCGTAAAAATCATTCCCGAAAGCAATAGCTTGAGTTGTCCCATCAACCAAATCCAAGCTCACGAGTGAATTCACTGGCTCATTCCGGCTGAGATCAGAATGATCTTCACTAACGCAGACAAGTCGATTTTGCTTTTGATTAATAACAAAATCAGCATGACGCCGACCTGATTCTGAGGTAATTGCTACTGGGCGAGAACCCATTTCTTGACGATAAATCTGATTGTCAAGATAATTCGAGAAGTAAACTGTTTTGTCAACTACGGCAAACGCACCACCACCATATTCATGAACACGGGATCGAACATTGAAAGGTTCTGGTGTCACGTCATTTTTCTGCCCGTCCGCAGTACAATGGACGATCACGTTTCGACCGCCTTCCTGGGGCCTTCCTTCAGTCCAATAGGTACTCTCGTTGTCGAGCACAACCTGACCAAGTCGAACCGTTTCGGAGACGATAAGATTCGAAGTGATCGGCGACACCCAAGATCCATAGGATTTTATTTCTAACTCTGACATATATTTAAATCTAAAAGCAGATGGTTTCTAGAAATTTTATCTACTTAGCTGACACCGATTTCACGCTGTCAGCATATTTACTGTAGAACTAGGCAATAATTATATCATGCAGTGCGATATTCTTTAATGACATTATTCTTTTTCGCCCAGTTAATTTGTTTTATTCCAGTCTATATTTTTTTCTGAATATTGATGTTCTCAGATGATCATACTTGAGACCTCAAGCAGCAGGAAAACTAATATGTCCAGCAGAGATAACGATATATTGATCTTCCTTACCAGCGTATAAAGAGAGAGCCCAATTCGACATATGTTTTAGTCAAGTTGCCACCAACCGCTTGGTAAACCTTGAACGAATTGCAACCACTAATACACAATGATATTGGTGTACTAATGAACTGCAACGATAGAGATTGGTAGGATTATTTCGGCAGGTTTGAAAGTTAGCCGAGATTGAAAAACTGATCAATCTCTAATTAACTGTGTAAGATTTATGAATCTCTGCTCAATCAACAACCCATGTGTCTCCAGCATTGAGAA
>DTUY01000012.1 GCA_012963885.1 Candidatus Poribacteria bacterium
ATTATTTCTTGGAAGAATACTGCTGGGACTGTCAGTACTGTTAATGCCAGCTTTCAGGTGGATGAAAAGAAACTTGTTGAGACTAAGCCAAAGGATGGTACCGAAATGGTACTGATACCTGCTGGATCCTTTGAGATGGGTGACTCTAAAGATGAGCCTGAAGCCTGGATGAAGCGTTCACGCCCCGTGCATACAGTAGAACTGGATGCTTTCTATATGGATGTTCATGAAGTAACAGTTGGCCAGTTCAGGAAGTTTGTAGAAGAGAGCGGATATGTTTATAATCTCTGGGATGATGTAGCTGTGTTTTCACCGACAGGTAAACACCCAATGATCTGGGTCACATGGGATGATGCGACAGCCTATGCCGAGTGGGCAGGTAAAAGGCTACCCACCGAAGCTGAGTGGGAGTACGCCGCCCGTGGGCGGTTTGCCCCTCGTACTAGTGTCCTATCATCAAGAATTAATTAGGAAGTTGAAAGATAATTCCCTCAAAAGTCGGCATTTGGAATCACTCTCGCCCCGAAAGAGTTTCCGAAAGATGTCACTAATACCAAGCGCTTCAGAATTGAGCGAAAAAGTTCGAGTTCGGCGACCAGTGAAAAGGCTATTATCACCTCTGGTTGGAGATACAGTTTAAGAAACCGTTTCACTGGCAGATTCAGAACAATCTGATGCAGGTGTGCACAGTCGTGATATAAAGAGTAACCGTAAGAAAACAATTTAACTGCTTTACGGTCTTGCCGCCACGGCCCCCATAGGATAAGGGCCGTTGGTCATAGGGCTCGCTCGAGCATGATCATAGACGGCATCTTGGATCTCGAGAACGCGGACGGCATCAAGGATATTGGTCTCGGGTACTCGACCTTCCTGAAGGGAGGACAACCCCTCGTTGATTATGTTACGCATGCGTTCCCCGTGTCCTAAGTCTTCTTCAAATTCTGTGCCTGAAGAGGTGTTAACTTCAATAAGGGGCTCACCTTTCTTGCCATAGAAGGCAAACACTGAAGCCTTGCTTCCGATGAAGCGAAAGAAGTGGTCACCACTGCGCCCTCCCTCAGAAGGAAAGGTATAACCAGATTCGATGATGCCGGTAACACCGTCATCGCTACGCAACATACCCACGGCACTATCCTCTATCTCACGCCCATACATAGCATTGGACATAACAGCTCCCACCACAGTTACTTGCTTCTCACCAACAAATTGGAGATAGGTATCGATGCCGTGGGCCCCTTCGGTCGCCCAGCTGCCACCTCCAGATATCGACGGGATGTTGTGCCAAGCGGACGGGGTCGGATCGTAGCGCATCGGTGAGCCGTTGTTGAGCCGGCTGTTGTAGAGGACCAATTTGCCTAGACTGCCATCGTCAACCATCTTCTTGACCACGGCCACAACCTTGCTGGCACGATTGGGCAGGATCAAGGCACTGAAGACACCATACTTTTCGGAGACCTCAGCCACTGGCCTGAGACGGGTGGCACAATCGGCGAACGGTTTATCCACCAAATAAGGGATACGCCGATCCACACAAGCCTGAATATGAGATGGTATCTCTATATGTTTTCCGGTGACGAGAGCCACGTCCGGTTTGACTGTATCTAAGCATGCACTTGCCGTATCGAATCCGGGGCAGCCGAACTCGCTCTCCAGCTGGGTGCGTACACCCTCTTCCCCATCCATGACGCCGACGATCTCGTGACCGAGATCGCGCCCCGTCCGACCTATACTTCGTCCATGATGACTGTAAGAAAGAACTACTAACTTCATTAATATACCTTCCTAGACTCAACTGTGTTTGATAGTTACTGGTATGCCGGATGTTTGGTTGAACCAGCCCGGTCTGCTTGCCAGCATCATCTCTCGGCCTGTGATCGACGACTCCTCGACAACAAACAAAAACTCCATGATGTGGCATCCTCATTCACCAAACGTCGGTGGCTCGAAGCCCTGCTGGATCGCCTCGACAAATCCTTTCTATTCTTGATGCATAGGAGCTGGGAGATCACCAAACAATAATTATTTAACTATCCATTTCCTTCTTCCCGACGCCAGCGTTCGAGTGGATGGTCCCGCGACGTCAACGGAGCGTAGACCCTCTCCCTACACCGGTGCGATTCCCAGGTTAAGTTGATCATCTCCATACTGGCGACTCCGCCCCGACCGCTAGCGACCGGATCACGATCCTCCTCAATGGCGGCTATTAGATCCTTGATCATCAAGTGCTGAAGAAACAACCTCCCTCTATTTTTACGTGGCTGTCCCTCTTCATCGCTATCCTCTTCTTCTATATGGATTTGTTCCCATCCTTGTTCGGGGAGGTGATGCTGGCCGCGGTGGATAAACATTGTGGTACTAACACTCTCACGCACGGCGATGCGGCCTTCAGTGCCAATGAGATCGATGCCATAGCCTCTGTCATTCCCCTGCGCCTCGGCAAGGAAATCGGCCTCGGCGTGGACACCACCCTTGAAGCGGAAGGAGGCGAAACAGCGTTCGCCCAACACCAGACCGTCATTTTGGTCCTTGGGGTTTATCTCCTGTGCGTCTTTGATGTCATCCACGGTAGATTCTCTGCCATCGAGTTGGAGCAAGTGGGCATGCGCCCACTCAACGTCACCGGCGAAGAGTCGCATCCAGTCGTAAAGGTGAGTTCCCATCGCCATTAGGGCATTGCCCGACTTGCGTCCGCCCTTGTCGGCGGCTCTGAGACGGATGAGTTGGCCGATCTCACCTTTCTTAATGAGGTTGAGGACATGGTTGTTGTAGAGACTGACGCGCTTTATGTGGTTGATAGCCAATTTGACCTTGTGATCGTCGCAGACTTGGACCATCTCATCTGCCTGAGCTAGGTTTCGGGCCATCGGTTTTTCGCAGAATATATGGATGCCACGCTGGGCCGCCGCCAGAGTCGGGGCGTAGTGTAAGGGCGACTGAGTGGAGTTGATCACGATGTCGGGCTCAAGCTGGTCGAGCATCTTCTCATAGTCATCGAATACGGCATCTACACCGAAACACTCCTTCCAAGCACGAGCACGTTTGGGGTTGATCTCGGCCCCTCCGACTAGCTGACAACCGTCATCGGCTTGGACAGCAAGGGCGTGGTTGTTGCCCATACCGCCGAGTCCAATGATGGCAATGCGGTAGATCTTCATGCTACCTCCTCATAATCTTATAAATTAGATTTTTTTGTTTTCCTGAACGTTTTATCTTTCAAAGAAGGCGGGTTACCCCCTCGTAAGGGCAAACTAAACCCACCATCACTTAGGATTTAAATGCCTTTGTCGTAGCAATACGAACCGATTTATCGTGCTCCTGTAATGCTTCTATCAGTGCAGATACTGTACGTCGAAACGCTTAGTTGCCATACCTATAACTTGGACGATTGAGTTTTACTCGATGCGCATCCAACCCTCTGGCAGACTTATTGGCACACGAATATAAGCGTTTGCTCGTGCTAGACTATCTGGATTTTTCTCTAGCTGGCGAAATCCCCAACGTGTTCGCAAATGGGCGGCTTTGGCACGATCGAGCACAGGTTGTTGCAGTGTGTCCTGTTCATCAGGACAGAGATGTCTCATCAAGGGTTGTAGGTCTGTGGGCAGTGCCAAATACTCCAAATGGGACAGTGGTCGGCAGACCATATTGTATATGCCACCAGGAGCATAGTCGTCGACAGATAACCACCAGGGACACCAGCGGTTGACCATAGCCACCCTTTCTCGTCCACTAGGATTGTGCATGGCGGATGCGTGCCAACTTCGCGAGTCTTGGATATAGACAGACCCAGCAGATGCTGTTACTTGCATATCTCCAAGGATAGGTGCTGTAACCATGATACCATCGGATGGCCCCCTAGGGTTCCGTTTGTCTTTGTGTGAGCCTGGAACAACCCATGTGCCACCCAAGTCTTCATCTACATCAGTTAGATACCAGATCATCACTAAACACATGGTTACATCAGGGAAAGGCTGGCGGATGCAGCCGACGTTTTCACCAGGATTGTCACTTCCATACGCGGACAGATCGTGGGGCCAATCTGTATGCCATTCACGGCTATCCGCACACCCTCTGTTCTCAGCCGAGACAAAATCGCCTGGGGTCCCATCTGGCTTACTGGTCGCAATGATACGTGTATGCAACTGGGCAATCCGCAGATGGTCGTCTAGGACGCGGCGTGCCACGGCGGTAACAACTGGGTTTGCCAAGTGCTGGGCATACTGTGGCATCCACACAATGTCGTTGGGTGGCTTGGGAGGATGCCCAACTCGGCGAACAGGCCTCAACTCCACTTTGTTTGTGACTAGTAATTCTTGTTCGTTTAGCTCTTCAGAACTAACCAACTCTTTGAAGGTTTGTATATTTCGGGTAATGGTAGATTGTGCGTCTAAAATTTCCTGGCGGATGGCATCTACTTGGTTGACAGGTATCACGTTGTCAACAACGCAGAACCCATATCTGCTGAGAGAATCAGCACACCCTCCACCATCTCCTCGACCGGACGCGTGGTTGCATTGAAGGCATAAGCCCGGGTGCGGACGAGGTCGGCAGTGACAGCTACTGAGTCATGGTTTGCTTGGGCTAGGAGTTGGCGTGTCTTCTGTAGTTCTCGCTCGAGACGATCGGCTTTGGCCTGCAGTTGGGAGATGCTCATTTCAAAGGACCTCTCCTGACTGGATCAAAGTAAATTGCATGCTAAACACTATAAAACTCATCAGTTGGTTAGTCTGGGTTAACCCCTCAGTCCACATCGTAACAGAAAACCTGACTTTCGTCTATTACATTTCGCCATTGATGTAAAAAAGCAGTAAAGAGGTTAGACTGAAAACAGATCTGATCAACTGAGATACTGAGGAAAAGGGTGCCAACTAGTTGGGCATTAATTGGCACGGTGGTACATACACGTCGGGTAATTTCCAAGCCAGAAAGAACAGATTCCGAGACGATGTAGCATCATCAACCCCTTCCAGCAAGAAGCTAAAAGACCAAAGTCACACAACCTATCCACGTCGGTCTGAACTAGACTTCAAACCGGAGTGGATGATTTAATTTTCTGCGTCACAGGCTCAGACTAGCCCATCGCTTTACCCCGATGTGGCAACCGTGTAGAATGTCTTAGCAAATTTAAAACCTAGGCGTTACAGGGCTGCTAATATGGTCGATGTACTCATTTCCTATTTGCGTAAAGATATTGAGTTTGCTCAACGCTTGTGCCATGAGTTGGGAGTCCAAGATCATGAGTCCGTCAATCTGTATCAAGAATCTGACCTAGGGCTATCCCCGGTTTCTCAGCGAAGGCAAACGGTCAAATCGAGGCTGTGGGTTGATCGTTCTATATGCAGTTTATAAAGAGTATATGATGAAATTCAGAGGCATAATTATGAAAACAACTGTCACTGCCAAATCAGTTGCCCTCATTACGCTTTTTGTCTTCGGGTGTACTCATAGCCCATCGATCACAGAATCAGAGGTCATCAAGGCAATCAATAATTTCTTTTCTGCACTGGATGTAGAAAAGTTTGATCGGAATCGAGTTGCCGACCTTGTTACCAATGACTTTCGGATATACGAAATGGAGAATGACTTTACTTTAGAACAATTCTTTGAGTATATAGATAACCAATCCCAGGGCCTTACTTCCACTAGTTGGGAACTTTCCAATTACACCGTATCAACAGATGAGCACTCAGCGCATGTTCATTATTCGAACAAAGGTGAGTTCATGATAACGGACGATAATGGCAATGAGCAAACATTGCATATTGAATGGTTGGAAAGTGCTTAGTTTGTGCAAGAAAACGGAGTCTTGAAGCTCAAGTTTTTACACTCAGATGATATAACAAGGGAAAACTCAACTGATTCTGAATAGTTTAAGGTATTCACGTGGAATGTAGGTTGAAATGAAACCTGTTTTGTTATGAATGAACGTGCGTTCAGTTTTTATACTGGGAATATCCTCAGTGTGTCAGGATCCCCAGTCAAGCATAACAAGTGATTGGTTACAGTCGTCTGGAAGGATGCAGATAATGTCCATCCAGCAGTGTCAACATATAATTGGATTCGTAGCGCTAAGCTAGCTAATCATTTCTTCAGGAGGTTTTGATGAAGATATTAATCCATTTCTCTTTCAGCCCGGAACAAATTCAAATTTTCCAACAAATTGCTGATGCGCATAGCCAACACAAAGTGGTTCAAGCTCACAGTGAATCAGAAGCAATTGCTATGGCAGAAGATGCAGAGGTACTGTTAGGGCTATTTCCACCAGCTGTTTGTGAGGCCGCACCTGATTTGCGTTGGATTCAGTCTCACAGTGCCAGTATGGACTCCTGTTTCCTGAAATCATCAACCGAGATGTTATGGTGACTAATATGGCGGGGCTGTATGCCAGCCAGAGGGCGGAGCATGCCTGGGCCTTATTGCTTTCTCTAACTCGTGGTGTTCCCAGTACCACTGACGACAATGGTCGGAAAGTTTGGCCTATGCCGGCTCTAGAGCTAACGGGAGGAACACTTGGAATCATTGGTCTAGGTGGATTCGGTCTGGAAATAGTCAAGAGAGCTGTTGGCTACGACATGACCATACTTGCCATTGACCCGGTGCGTCAGGATAAACCTCTTGAAGTTACCGAACTCAATCGCCCAAGTCGACAAAATTTGCATAGTCTTCTCAAGCAATCGGATGCGGTAATGATCGCCTGTCCTAAAGTTCCCGAAACCTATCATCTGATTGGTGGAAAAGAGTTAGCCGTCATGAAAAACACAGCTTATCTGGTCAATGTCACCCGTGGAGGGATCGTTGACGAGCAGGCGCTTATTGTTGCTTTGAAGAGCGGACAGATCGCGGGTGCGGGCTTGGACGTTGCTGAAGTGGAACCAGTACCACCTAATAGCCCATTGTGGGAAGCTCCTAACCTGATCATCACACCACACCGGGCGGGCTCCTCTCAGCATCGACCACAAAAGACTTTTGAGTTTTTTTGTGATAATCTACGTCGTTACTTGAAAGGTGAAAAGTTAGAGAATGTGGTGAACAAAAATCTTGGGTTCTAAATTTACGAAACGAACCTGATCTACTCAGCTCTTGGTTTTTGACCCTTTAGTTCTAGGTATGATTCCCTCCATTCCTTATTAATTGCTAACGTTGGAGCTTCAATCGGGAGATTTACTTTTATTCACGACTGATGGCATTACCGAACCGCGTAATGCGGAAGGGCTGATGTATGAAGAATCAGGTCGATTCCATGAGGTACTCTCAGAGTTGTCGGACGAGTTGAGTGCGGAAGAGGCGGTGGAAAGCACCATCCAGAATGTAATTGCCTATATGGTGGATAAAGAAGAACAGGATGATGATATTACGCTGGTGGTGGTCAAGGTGACATAGTCATGGGTTTTTCATCCCCAATTCCTAGCTAAAGGTTTGAAACTCGTATCTGAAACATATCAAGTACGGGGTATTACCGAGAAGTTCACAAAGTGAACGGATAAGTGTCGAAATGTGAATTTCGACCTACAAAATCTGGGCGTCTCTCTTCAGAGGTGCTCAGATTCATATTCTGAAGGAGGTATAACTTTGTCCAAGGAATATAAAAGTGCTGCTATTATTGGGCTTGGTGGCCAAGGTAGGTCGCATAATACCGCCTACATGGGTTTGTCAAATGTAAAAGTCATAGCCGCCTGTGAGGTAAGCGAGGAACGACTTTCCGCTTTTATCGATGAAAATTCCGATGTACGTGGGTATACTGATGCAAAGGATTTATTCGAAAACGAGGATATTGATATTGTCAGTATTGTGACTAATACTCCGTCACATCGAGATTTAACAGTCGCCGCAGTAAAATCTGGCGTACAAGCAGTGCTTTGTGAAAAACCGATGGCGCACAGTCCGGCAGCCGCTAGGCAGATGATAGACATCTGCGCTGAACATAATGTTCGGCTGGCTATAAACCACATGCGTCGTTGGTCGCCGCGATACCATAAACTCCGCGAGATGTTGGAAGACAGTTTAATCGGTGAGATAGGAAATCTTATTTACGTCTCAGGCGGGGCATTGTTTGCCTGCATTGCCACTCATATTTTTGACCTTATGCGAATGCTAACTGAACGAGAGATTATCTCCATTTCAGGAAGATTTGACGCATTCAGACGTCCCAACTTTCGTGGAACGCAATATCACGACCCAGGCGGACATGCCCTTGCGCTATTCGATGGTGATACGCGAGCTTTCATCGATTTATCGGAAAACCTCGGTGTGCCTGGGTGGTTTGACATTCACGGTTCTCTGGGACGAGTACACATAGAAGAGGAACGTGGTATCTGGCAGGTAATGGCGCGTCAAGGAAACGACCGAGAACAACCGCCTTGGGCATCCCGCAACACATTGCAACCTGTCGATTTTTCTACTGGCGGCGAGAATTGGACTGCCGTTTTGCAAGTAGGAATAGTCGAACTCCTCGGTGGTGGCGAAATTATGTCGTCGGGTGAAGATGGCTACGCCGCGCTGGAAGCTATTGTAGCAGCACATATATCGCATGAAAACGATGGCACTCCTGTCGCATTACCACTGACTGGTGATGACCTTTCGCGCGAATTTACTTTTACGTAATTCTTTACGTTATTGAACGATTGTTTATTTGTGATTTTACCAGTAGACGCCACTCGATACCCGTTCTCCAATCTGGTTTTGCCCGTCCCAGTAAGCGGAGCGATCCCTGCTGTAGTAGGTGCCGATTGGCAGGTGTCCTAAATCTAGGCGGTGGATAATTTTCCAGCGCAAAAGACAAGCTTCAAAAAACGGCGTAACTATCTTTACGGGTTCAACTCCCGTACGGGGTATTGCGACTGGTGGGGGTAGTCAGTCTCCTCCCCAGTACCTTTCTCTACTCTCTCCTCAATCCTAAATTTCACTTCCATTTTTCTATCAGGATAAGCTGTAATCCTTTCTATCAGTGCATGTATGGCTAATTTTATTATGACTATACAAATACCAGAAAAATGGTGATTCTGAAGTAGTCTTCTGAGTTATCTGATTACATCACAAGCCTTTCAGGTGAAACAGACTGGAGGGCTTTTTTGTTTTTGTCTGTCTATTTAGTTACGAAGAATTGTAGACTTCTTATTAACTCAGATACTTCCGTTATCTTTACAAGAATTGATGATTTTGATAAGATGAGAATAGCCTGAATTCATTGAAAGTAAAGGAGTCAAAATGAAAGATCTTTTCACACTTGAGAATAAGACAGCTTTAGTTACAGGTGGTTCTATGGGAATAGGTTCAATGATAGCCAAGGGATTTTTACATTTCGGTGCTAAGGTCTACATTGTATCTAGAAGAGAGGAAATACTTAAAGCAAAACAATTTGAGCTTTCAAAGATAGGACCATGTGAATATATTCAAGCCGATCTAGGAACTCTATCAGGGATTGAAAAATTGGTTAAACAATTTAGTGAAAAGGAATCGCAATTAGACATTCTAGTTAATAATGCGGGTATTTCTGATGGAGGGAAAGAAGTAGATAATATAACAGAAGAAGATTGGGATTCAGTTATGAATCTCAATATCAAGACCATTTTTTTTATGATACAAAAGTTCTTACCATTGCTTAGAGTTGGTTGTTCACCTGAAACACCAAAAAGTGTTATTAACATTGCTTCTATTGACGGTTGCGGTAAAATTAATTCATTTTATAATTTTGCATATGGTGTTAGCAAAGCAGGTGTCATTCAATTAGGTAAACATTTAGGAGATAGCTTGGCCTGGGAAGGAATACAACTAAATACAATTTCTCCAGGAGATTTTCCAACAGATTTAAACACTATTGCACGAGACCACACGGATGAAATGAAAAAATACATTCCAGGGAAACGTGTAGGTGAAAAAGAAAATCTTGCTGGCGCTGCGATATTCCTAGCTTCAAATGCGGGTAATTTTAGTGTTGGATCAAATATTGTAGTTGACGGGGGAGAAAGCGTGCGTGGGGTACAACGAGATTTTTATGCCAAAATACGGCCAGGCTTTGTAGATTTAGACAAATGAATTTAAAGTGACTCAGATAAAAATTAACCCCGAAGAGTAGGCGGATAATACTGACAAGTGTGCAAATAGTCATACTATACCAGCACGAGGGGTATTCCCCCTCAATCTAAATCACTGATAAGAAAAGCTCTTCAGGTTAAGCAATTTGGAGGGCTTTTTTATTTTTGCTACTGACCTTTCAATCAGGTTTGAATTTTGATATTCTTCTTGTCACCAACTTCATTTGGAGTCTATGACAGATTAACTAGATCCTATCCAGGAGGTTAGAATTTTTTGGTGATTACAGCATACAGTTTTGGGGCTAGCACAGCAGCAGGTGCTAAAGACAATCGAGGTGGCTTCATTGCTAGACTAGGACCTGTTAACATTCATTCATCAATACTTAAAGAATATATCGCAAGGATTGGCCATCAATCATGGAGTTGGTGGAGATACAACGCATGATATGATAAATCGCCTGAATGGAGTCCTCACGGAGCTAAAAGGCTATGAAAAACCTCTAGCATTAGTCACTCTGGGAATTAATGATATTCCAAGGATAGATGATAATCATGCAGCCAAAAGAATTAGGTAAGTTTAATTTCTGTCTTATTGCCTGTCTTATCTTTTGTCGATTTGGAGTATTGGCAGTATGCTTATAGTCTTCACCTTACCACATTTTGGTTACAAAATTCCCACCAAATCTCCATTGTTTGCTCCAGAGGAAATCTAAGAGAAATCCCTAGAAAAACCACCGTCATGTAACCACAGTATGATACTTTTATTGGTCCAAGGGGAGTATATACTGAGTTTCTGCCAGTAATGTGTACCTGGGCCAGAAAAAGGAGTAATGGTTTCAGTTGATACCATTGTGGCTCAAGTTGGGTTGCTATCTTTTAAAACTTTTGTATGAGTAGATTAAAACCGAGCCTGTGATTATCTATCTAGGACAGGCTTACTTTAGAAAAGAAGAATATAAAGACTCAATTGATTTCTTCAATAGCGAGGCTTATTTGTTGTCCGACAAATGATCAACTAACGCGCTTGCAATCCCATCAGACATACCATCTAAATCAATCTTTAGGTGATTGACAGATGCTTCTTCATGATTCGACTCAATACTCGATTGAGGGAATGTAATAAGTGATGTGTCAATAGTCTCATCAATCCATTCCTGAAACCAACGGTCGAATTGATGTCCGGATTCTGCCATTTCCTGATTAAGTGTTTCGGCTCCAGGTCCTTCTAGCAAAACAATACCATAAGAACCACTAGGCATTTGGGCGAGCCATGATGCATGGCGAGTTATATCATATCGCTGGTTAAATTCGACGATTTCTTCTGCTCTTTTGGATAATTCGATACTCCATTGCTTATAAGCATCCAATTTCCCCTCTTTTATTGGAAAGGTGAAAAGTATAGTTCCCATGTGTATCTCCTTTATGTATATTTTAGCCTAAATATCAAGATGAACCTGATTAGTTTTTATTGACTATAGATTATAAAACACTCATAGTCGTCGATTCCACCCTTCTATGATATTGAAGCATGATGCTTATGTAACTTGTTTTCTTGTTTCCAAATTTGATGATGGCTTTCAGTCTCCTGCCAAAGTTCAATAATTTAGATAATCTGGACTGGGTTGTTCAAAAATCGTATCTTATTCCCTACTTTTTTAATAACTCTAGGTCAGTTAAACTTTCCACAGTTAGGTAAGCTAAGGACCTAACCTGGCTGGTTACCAGCTCAATTCATCCAGCAAGGCTGTGGCGTCTTTTAAGTCCGCCGTTCAAACCCCTTTCGGTGAACCATTGCATATACGCCACCTCAGCACAGTATACGTGCCATCTGTAAATTAGCTTCATTATTCTTTTACATCCTCGGTTTCTTTAACTTCACTTTGTCCTTTTAGATGTGCCAATATTCCGTCCCACTCCGCCTTGAATTCTTCAAAATCGATACCACTATCGTTCAGGACGGTACTCCAATGGCGTGTATCTGTTGCACTCGCGACAGCCTCTTGAATTTCTTTTCCAGTTGCACCAAGCATTTTTGCCATGGTGGTATAAGCATAGATACAATAATTACATGGAATTTGGGACGCCACTCCAAGGGGGATAAGTTGGGAATATTTGGCTGGAATGGCTGCATCCGGACTTAGCGTTGATTTGAACCATTCCCACGCACCAGCACGCATATGCTCTGGATAGACTTTGAAAGACACTGGAGCTGCTCCGAAGGTTTCCTCCATTTCAGCCTCAACCTGTTTAGATGCATCTGTTGGAGTATCGTGTGAAAGCAGAGACGTTGAGAGTATAAAAACGGAAATAGATACAGCGATAGCAGTGATTGTTAGTTTCATGATCTTATTCATGTCATTTCTTCTTAGATTAACTGGAAATTATTAATTATATGTCTCTGGGTTTATTTAGTTTGCCAGAGATATGTTGAGAGATAAAAACTGAAAGGTTTTATGCGTTATATAGTAGAATATAAAAAATTAACATCGAACATTTAGCCTATATTTAAATTATAACACTGATTTAGGTAGCGAGATAATAAAAATGGCACAATGGATATCGCGACAGAGCCCTATAAATTCAGGGTTGATAATTATTCAGTTAGACGGCACGAATTAGATGGAAAGTATGGTGACATTTTGGTTGCTAAATTCGTGTTTTTGCTATTTTTGCTGTTAAAATAGTTTCAAAATAAAGTTGGAAAAATTGAGTTTTCGAGACAGATTTGATATTCTATTAGAAAAGAGGTCCATCGGCGTAGCTGAGCTAGGATATAAAATATTATATGGGAAATGTCAGATTAATGTGAGAGATTTCAAGAGGTCTAATCAATTAATAAATATCAGAAATATGCGTTGAAACAAGATT
>DTUY01000013.1:0-35605 GCA_012963885.1 Candidatus Poribacteria bacterium
TTGGCGTGAATGTTAACAGGCCCTAGCAATTGCAGTTTATTATTTAGCTTTCATCTCTTCTACCAGCAACGGCGTTCCAAGATTCAACACGGTTTTGATACATTACCAACCCTTATTTTTATCTGTAAGATTTTGATTATCTGGGGAATCATTATTGCCTTTATCACCATTATGAACAATCATCAAGGGGTTACCATACCAGTCTGTATTTTGATGATACTGGCTTTAGTTTTTACTTTTATTACCAGAAACACTCGATTTGGTCGTTACGTCTATGCGGTTGGTGGTAATGCTGAAGCCTCATATCTCTCAGGAATAAACGTTCAGAAGATTACACTCATTGTTTTTGCCATTATGGGGATGATGATGGCAGTTGCAGGAATTATTATGACATCACGAATCGGGAGTGCAAGCCCAGAAGCAAGAAGACTCCTGGAACTCGATGCTATTGCCGCGTGCGTAATTGGTGGAGCCAGTCTGATGGGAGGACGGGGAAGTATACCAGGGGCGATCTTAGGAGCATTGGTGATGGAAAGTTTAAATAACAGAATGAGTATGGCCAACCTTGATTCTGCCTGGCAAAATATAATCAAGGGATTGGTGCTAGTTTCAGCGGTTTGGTTTGATATCACTTCGCACAGAGATAACAAGTAATTTTATCATCTGTACAATCATTAGATTAATTTGTTTTACCTGTGACAAAATACAAATCAGCTCCCGATACTTTTGCTCTTAGTTTGCGGGTTGCTGGAGCTAGTATTCTTAGGCATTTACTGAATCAAGATTAGAATCAGATTTCGGTTAGAGAGAAATGGCACATTTTGTTGAGTTGTCCCTAGATCATCTGCAAACACTTGCGGATTTTTGCAATGCCAACTGTGAGTTGCACCAAGGACAATTTGAACCAGAAATTATTAAGAAGCGCATATTTGATGATCCAGATTATCAGAATGAGCATGGGTTTTTATTACGTCATAAAACAGAGATAATAGGTTGTATGATCGGTGTAGTTCGGGGTGAAGAGGGTTGGATCAAGCTATTTGGGATAGATCAATACTATCGGCGTAAGGGGTTTGGCAATGTGATGCTGGTAGAACTGGAGGCTCTTTTTAAGTCCGCAGGATGCAGCCAAATTCATGTTCTCAACGCCGCACCTTATTATTTTACACCTGGTTTGGATGTGCGCTATACTAATGCATTTTGCTTTTTAAAATCAAACGGTTACCAATTTAACAACTATGTTCACAACATGAGTGTTGATCTACAGGAGAATGATTTTGACTTCTCCCAATCTGAACAGTTATTATCAAATATAGGCATGGGAATCAAGCGATTAGATCATCAAGACCAACAGGCATACTACCAATGGGTTTTAGGCACTTGGGGAGAAGGGTGGACTACGGAGTCCAGTAATGGGTTAAAGAACGATCCAGTTACTACTTTTTTCATAGTGGATAAACACAAAGCAATCCGCGGTTTTGCATCCTACGATGTCACTATGTTTCGTGGCAGTTTCGGCCCAACGGGAGTTGATAAAGAATTACGTGGTTTAGGAATTGGTAAAGCCTTATTATTGCGTTGCTTACTGGACATGAAACATCGTGGATATCCTCGATGTGAGATTGGATGGGTTGGGCCAATTTCGTTCTATGCTCACACGGTCGACGCCAAAATATGTGCCACCTTCGTGCAAGGAAGTAAAAAACTTTAAAACGGGGAACAGTATGATCGAAACAGAAACATCTAGCCTACTCAATGATTCGGTGTTCATGAAAGCGTGCCGATGTGAACCAACTGACTACACGCCGATTTGGCTGATGCGTCAAGCCGGAAGATACATGAAAGAGTACCGTAAAATCCGGGAGAAAGTACCTTTTCTGGATCTGTGCCAGAATGCCCAACTGGCGGCTGAAGTGATGATAACAGCTGTCGAACGTATAGGTGTTGACGCGGCTATAATCTTTTCCGATATTCTGCTTATTCTGCAGCCAATGGGCATGGATCTAGAATACGTAAAGGGGGAAGGCCCTATTTTAAATAACCCGATTCGTACGGCTGATCAAATTAGGAACTTACGTGAAGTAGAGCCTGACGAATCTTTGAGCTTTGTGTTTGATGTTGTGCGAGAGACACGAGCTATGCTTCAACCAAATATTCCATTGATCGGTTTTGCTGGTGCCCCTTTTACTGTGGCAAGCTATATGATAGAAGGCGGAAGTTCAAGGAATTATGAAAACACAAAAACCTTGATGTACAGCGAGCCGAGCGCATGGCGTGACTTGATGTCATTGATCAGTTTGGCTACTACCAAATACCTGAATGGTCAAGTCAAAGCCGGTGCGCAAGCATTGCAGCTTTTTGATAGTTGGGTCGGTTGTCTCAGTCCGTCCGATTACCGCGAATTCGTATTACCCTATACAAAATCTGTTATTGACACCATTGTCGATGGAACCCCACTAATCCATTTCGGCACTGGAACCGCAATGCTGCTTGAACTAATGAAAGAAGCAGGCGGTCAGGTAATTGGACTAGACTTTCGGGTTGAACTCAACCAAGCGTGGGACAGACTCGGACAAATTGCAGTACAGGGCAATCTTGATCCATGCGTGCTTTATGCTGATTATCCAGGAATTGAGAAACGTGCCAAACAGGTGTTAGATCAAACCGAAGGCCGGAACGGTCATATTTTTAATCTGGGGCACGGTATACTACCAACCATGTCTGTTGACAAAGTGGTTGCCCTAGTTGACTACGTGCATAACCAGAGCAGCAAATCATGAATCAATACGATGGTGTATTTCTGATCGGCTTCGGTGGACCGACACCTGGCTGCTGTAAGCGGCTAGATCCCTGCCCGGGAAGCGAAGCACTCTGTTTCGTTCAGTGTATCGTTGGCACTAATAATATGGATCGAGTTGAAGAGGTCGCTAAGCATTACAACGTTTTTGGTGGTTTCTCTCCATTCAATGAACTAACTTTCAAGCAAGCAACCGCGTTAAAAGATGTTCTAAAAAGCCGAGGACTCGATCTTCCGGTTTATATCGGCATGCGCAATTGGTCACCGTTTTTTGGTGAAACCGTGGAGCAGATGGTTACGGATGGATCAAGGAGTATTATTGGAATCATATTGTCATCTTTCCAGTCAAGTGCCAGTTGGGAACGCTATCAGCAAGAAGTGCAGGATGCCGTTAATATGTCAGAAAATGGGCCGCTGGTTGTTCGCTACATAGAACCTTGGTACAAAGAAGATGGGTTTATTGATGCTGTTACTGATTTAATCCGATCATCATGCCTAGGTTGGAGTCGTGAACGGTTTAAAAGAGCAGGTCTGATCCTAACCGCACATGCTATTCCTCAGACTGCTGCAGAACAATCGCCTTACACAAAGCAATTCATCGAAACCGCAAAGTTGGTTGCCACCCGACTTGATAAGCACTTTGAAATCGCCTATCAAAGTGCTCCCGATAACCCACCTATTTCTTGGACGCAACCGACTATCGAAAGCCTCATTGAATCAAAAAAAGGAAAAAATGTTAATGATATAATTGTATCACCGATTGGCTTTTTGTGTGATCATGTTGAAATACTTTACGATCTTGATATTGCAGGGAAAAAAAAAGCACAATCGTGCGGAATAACTATGGTTCGAGCAGGAACGGTAGGTAACCATCCACTCTTTATTGAAATGCTTGCGGATCGAATTGAAGACATGCTGTCTGATTCAAAGAAGTAACTCTTGGCTTAGGCAGGAGGGACACCAATATTTCTCGATGTGCTGAACAACCAGTTCCGTACCTTCGTCATGACTGACGTAGGGTGGCATCTTTGGATTATACATTGAATCTGTCATATCACGAACCAAAACGCAATTGATCCCCCAATTCGTCATTTGACGAATGGCAAACGTTCTTCCTAGAATACACATATTCACTGCCACTCCCATAATAAACATATCTTGAATCCTGGCATCCATGAAAAAGCTATACACTTCATCACCATTATCTGAAATCAGGTCTTCTTCGGCGATTCGAATGGCATCATGCTGACGGGTCCATGCGCGGTAGGGTTTTGGTGATGGGTTATCTTCGCAACCATCGTCAGAGGCATCAATTGGTAAAGGCGGATCGGTGATATGTAACGGATCAGGTGGTTGAACGCATGGCAAGCTGATTATGCCTTGCCGTTGTGGCAGATCCTTATAGAAGTCCATGCAGTCAGACGGAGAATGGATAATCTGAAAACCTTGATTCCGAGCGGCCTCAATAACAATCGACATCTCGTGGGCGATCCGATTAAAACGGTTGGTAGAAGTTGGACACCAATGAAAATCCCACATATCACAGATTAAGATAGCTGTCTTAGCGGGATCGAACTGCTTTTTGAAATGGACTTCTTGCCAAGTATCGGAACCATGAAAAATATTTGTCCGGGTACGAAGCGTAATCTCAATCACAGCGGTTTTTTATTGGATATTATATGTGCGGAAATATAAATCTTCAATATGCGTTTCCCAAATCAGATCTCTAGGGTCGACTTTGGGATTTGCTCTGGAGAATTCTTCTCGAGTAATTCGATTAAATTCAATTCTGAAGTGGGATCGCATTTCCTCTTTCACTAGAGGGTTCTGGAGTTCAATAGCTGTTTTATTACCGATAACCGTAATCATTAAATCTTTTATTCTGGCACGGGCGACCTTGGCATAACCTTCCTTTTTTCGGGTTAGTATATGTTTGCCGGTAGGTATAGACCCAACTGCCTGTACCATAAAAAACCGGACACTATCTCCGTTTGGGTTAGCAATATTACCACGAGCTTCATCAAAGACGTAGACCGTTTTATCTTCGTCAGAGAGCGTGAGCTCTTCATCAATCCCTTCTGTCTGGTTCAGTAAATATGTTAGCGGCTCTCGAGCAAAATAATGAACAACGAAAACCGCTGCTATTACAAGAATAAGCAACACAATGGCAAAGAAGATAATCGTTTTCATCATCTGTGTTGCTACTTAGAGATCCACCCTCCACCAATAACGAGATCGTCATGATAGAAAACGGCTGCCTGCCCGGGAGTAACAGCTCTCCGGGGACCATCGAATTGAATTTCAGCTAATGTGTCACCTAATGGAGAGATTGTCGCCATCGATCCTGAATCTTTATAGCGAATTTTGACTTTGGCGCGGATGGGTGATTCTAGTTTGCCAATTGAGATTAGATTTAAATCCTCTACTTGCATGCTGTCTCGCATCAGGCTTTGCAATTCGCCAACGACAATTGTATTATCTGTTGTCTGGATTTTTGTAACATAAAGTGGTGTCTTGGCAGAGATTCCAAGCCCACGGCGTTGTCCGATTGTATAAAACGGAATGCCTTGATGCTCACCAAGTTTTTCGTTATCTTGATTGATGATGGATCCCGGCTGAATCCGTTCAGGAATTCGGTCTTTTAGAAACCGCTTATAATTATCATCTGCGATGAAACAAAGTTCCTGACTCTCCGGTTTATCGGCTGTCAGCATATTATACTCGCGTGCAATCTTCCTGACCTGATTTTTGTTAAGCTCGCCGAGCGGCATAATTGCACGGCTCAGTTGGTCTTGGGTCAAGGAAAACAGGAAGTAGGATTGATCTTTCTGTTGATCAACACCACAGCGCAGCAGATAACGACCATTTTCTGCATCTTGTTCAATTCGCGCATAGTGTCCTGTAGCCACATAGTCGTAACCAAGTTGATCCGCTTGGTCAAGCAGTTTCCCGAACTTTAAATCCTTATTGCACATCACGCATGGACTGGGTGTACGTCCGGCAATATATTCATCGACAAAATAGTCAACAATACTTTTCCGAAACTGATCCGCATAGTTGAAAGCGTAGAATGGAATATTTAACAGTCTGGAAACACGACGTGCGTCCTCTACACCTTCAAGTGAGCAGCAATTTGGCTTACTATCGTCAAATTCAGCTGTATCGTGGTTACCAAGTCTCATGGTGACAGCTATTACGTCATAACCGGCCTCCACCATCAAGGCAGCCGTCACCGAACTGTCAACACCACCACTCATAGCGGCAATAATCTTTTTACCCACTTTTGACCTAACCATTCAACGAAGTTTCAACTGCTTCCAATCCCAATTTAATAACTTTAGCTACACCCGTGTTCAGACTTCCAGATCGATATCCTTGCAGATCAAGCGCCACAAACCTATAACCAAGTGATTTGAATTTTTGGTTAATCTGTCTTCGAATGTTCTTTTGTCTCATTAGGTTAATGCCGTCTACGTCTAGTTCAACCCTGGCAAAGTCGTCGTGATGCCTGACCCGAAACTGATGGATACCAAGATCATACAGAAACTGTTCCGCTTGATCTACTTGTCGTAATTTTTCTCGTGTAATTCTCGTACCATATGGGAAGCGAGAAGATAAACAAGCGAAGGCGGGTTTGTCCCATGTTTTTAACTCCCATTTCTTTGAGGCCTGCCGAATATCTGTTTTCGTCAGGTTAGCTTCAATTAATGGTGCCCGAATTCCCATCTCTTTGGCAGCATCCATGCCGGGACGATGATCGCCGATATCATCTGGAATTGCGCCGTAAACCATTGTACCCATATTATACTTTTCCGCGATTACCTTAAGTTTATCGAAAAGCTCACTTTTGCAAAAGTAGCAGCGGTTAATTGAATTGCTGACATAGCCTTCGATTTCAAGTTCATCGGTACTAACTGTTTCAAGTCGAATGCCAATCTCCTCAGCAATCTTTTGCGCCGCTTCCATTTCGCGTTCAGGATACGAATCAGAAATTGCGGTCACAGCGAGGGCATTGTCACCAACTGCCCTGATTGCCGCTTCTGCTAAAAAGGTACTGTCCACTCCACCTGAGAAAGCGACAATAAGGCGTCCATACGATTTTAGGATCTTATCCAGATGATCTAATTTTTGATCAAACGCTAACATAACATTTCCCCTCAAATACTTAAATTAACTTCTGCTTCCGGTGAACTGTGAGAAAAGCGGATCATAGATCTCCATCCGTTGAAGAAGATGAACCATACGATTTCCATCGGCGGTATCTATCATAGTCGGATGAAACATGCCCGCGACTGTCCTAGCTTTGTAGCCATGTGGTGAATAAACACTTAAATATTGAAGAGCTGTTTCTATATCTTTCAAAGCCTCGGCATGGGCAAGTACAGTTCAGGATAAACATACGCCGCTGGTCGTCACCGCCACATGGAGCATAGTATAGATTATAATTAAAATAACAATATCCTCAGGAGTAGTTTCAATAACTATGCTACCGGGGAACTCAGTAGGCGGAACACCAAAATGATCAGGCTAACTACCATGGAGAAGGCGAACCGCACATGCATCGCGAGTTAAGAAATCTATAATATAGAAGGCTAACTATCATCAGGATACCATTCAGTACTTCCAGTGTAATAATTATCATTACCAAGTAATTAAAGTTCTCGCCCAACCCCCCAATTAAATCTAGAATAGCACACATTCCTGTGTGTGCTCAATTGAACCACCAAACACGGCACGGCTTAATACCATCACGCTCCTTTCCTCCATCACGGTTCTGGATCGACCACTCAAATCCTTCGATAATTTTCTACATTTCATCCTGTGAATAAAGCTTGGGGATCATCAGGCAGCCAAAAGTATTGAAAAAGTTGATCTATCTTCAGGTTAATTTTATCAGTAGCACTCTTGATAATCCCGCTGGTTATACGGAAATCTCGGCGTATTCTTGTCTGATTTGACGTAGTTTGGCTTTAAGCCGCTTCTGCTTTTTTCGGCTTAGATGATCTATAAACAATATACCATTTAAATGGTCAATCTCATGCTGTAGTACGCGTGCTAGAAGTGATTCATCTTCAATAACAATTTCCTCGTCATCTAAGGTGCGGGCAGAAGCAATTACCTTTTCTGGTCGTTTTACCTCAGCCTTTAACTCTGGGATGCTCAAGCATCCCTCCTCAATAATAGATTCCCCTTCCTGTTCTAGAATTTCCGGATTAATCAGAACAATCGGAGCATTATCAGGATCATCTCGATCAATATCAATAACGATCAGCCTCCTCAGAATTCCAACCTGAGTCGCAGCTAAGCCAATCCCAATTGGGTTGCTATACATGGTCGCCAGCATTCTGTTTGCTATTTGATAATCTTCTTCTGTGATTTCTTCAATAGGCAAAGCCTTTTCGTGTAAAACCGGATCTCCATATATTCGGATACGGTAGATCTCACCATCCTCTGACAAATGGGAATCGAGTTTTCGATTCTCCTCTATTGGATTGCCTGCCATCAGCTTTTCCCCTCATGTAATCACAATTTGCTAATCATATCACTATGAAACGTACCAGTCAAGAAAACCAGCTTAAGCTGGCTGGTTCTCCTCTCCTTTCCTGAACCGTTCAACGCATTCATCATGGAGAACTCCATTAGTTGCAAGAAAAGCAACAGGATCACTATTGTAAGCTGAAGAGCCTTTGGGCAATGGAAAGATTGGTGTGCCAAACGGTGACGTGATCTTTCCTCCAGCTTCAGTGAGGATTACCGCACCTGCGGCGATATCCCACAGCTTGGTGCCAAGATCAATTGTACCATCAAAGAATCCAGATGCAACCGCGCATACCTGCAAAGCTGCTGACCCCAAGTTTCGCCCCTTTAAAAAATTACCGATGAAACGATGATTGCTGTGCAACATGCGAGAGGCAAATCCAAAAAGTCCATCCGGTGTTATTTTGGCATTCAGATTAACTGAAATGGGATTGCTGTCTATTGTTGCACCATGTCCCTTAGCAGCACAAAACATTCGGTTGGTGTTTGGGTCGTATACTACTCCAATAACTGGATCTCCTTTATGCAAAAGTCCAATCGAAACCGCAAAGATTGGAAAATGCATAGCATAGTTTGCGGTGCCATCTAACGGATCAATCACCCAACAACAGTCTGATTCCAATTCCGTTTTTAAGATACCAAACTCTTCACCCAAAATAGTGTAACCAGGGAACTCGGATTTGAGTCTATTGGTGATATGTTCCTCCGATGCCATATCCGCTTCGGTGACGACATCCCCAGGCCCCTTATGTTTGATATTATGTATTTTGCCGTAATAATCCATCAGGATACTACCAGCTTCACGGGCAACATTCTCTGTGGTCGTCAGGATTTCTGGATAGTTCATTTCTACCTTTCGATTCTAATTCTATGTAACGTTTTTGCTATACAGGATATGGGTAGCAGCAATTGCCAATGAAACATGTACATTCATAGAGGTTCCCTTCCCATACATGGGCAGAAAAACCCTCATGTCGCAAACAGCCAAAGTTCTTTTTGTAACGCCATGATCCTCGTGCCCAACCACCAAGCAGAGCTTGTCCGGATAGTTCACTTTATAATATAGCTGGGCATCTACAGTGACCTCTAATGCGCAGCTAGTAAATCCTTCTTTTTGCAAATTGATGATTACATCTGCCGCTTGCTCAGCATATTCCCATTTGATACGTCGATCCTTTCCCCGACCGACCTTCTTGATAACTGGATGCGGTGGACATGCGCTAATTCCCGTCAGAAACATTTTTTTAATGCCGCACGCATCTGCGATTCGAAAGGAGGATCCGACGTTCACCGGATCTTCAACATCCTGCAAAATGAAGATTAATTCTACTTTTGGCCGTTCAACCCGTTTCAGGAAATCCTTGAGAGGCTTTGCGCGTAGTGATTTCAACTTTACTCTATTAAGTTAGTTAAGCGGACAATTCGTTCTCACCATTCGTTTGTCTGATGGAAAAACCAAAGACCGAGCCAATTGTGCCACCGGCTACGTGTGCCATTTGTGAAACGTTATCGGACGCGATTGCACCAATCAACTCTTTTCCAATAAAGATGGCAGCTATCAACAAAAAGGTCAACGGGATTTCGCCCTTTTTCATGTTAACGATGGATACTAAAATAATTAGCATAAAAACGACACCACTGGCACCAAGCAGACCTGTTGAAAAAATTGCCACATTCAAAATCCCCGTAAAAAGCGCTGTTATGGCAATCATTATTAATATTTTGTCGCTACCGTACCGTTCTTCCAAAATGGGGCCTAGTAACAGAACAAAGGTCAGGTTACCCAGCAGATGTTCCCAGCCTGTGTGACCAAGTACGTGTGAGAAAAGACGGAAATAGTCGAGCGGATCCACAAAAGACATTGTGCCGCGAACCAAAAAGATTGTTTCGGTAAACTCTTTTATCAGGTAAGTGTCGATGAGCTGAACCAACACCACAACGATGGAAAAAGTAAGAACAACCGGCGAATTATATCGGATTCTCATGAAGAAAATTTAAGAGAACATGACCTCAGTCGTGTTCGAATAAAACTGCGAGGAGATTTATCATTGCTCTTGCTATGTCCCTATGTTATAGTTGAGAAATAGTCTTTTGCATTGTTAAACACAGCAAGAAATCAGAAGCATAGATTAATAAATCATCCCCAATTTGTCAAGCTGATTTTGGGGTAGGATCTGGAGACTTGCAGGCTCATGAACACATTCGGCCATCTTTTTCGAGTTACGACTTGGGGAGAATCTCATGGGGGTGCTGTTGGCGCCGTCATTGATGGATGCCCTTCAAAGTTGAAAGTTGATATTTCCCGCATCCAGTCGGATCTTGATCGACGAAGACCTGGCCAAAGTCACCTCACCACCCCACGACAAGAATCAGATCAGGTTGAAATTTTGTCCGGCATTTTTGAAGGGCAAACGCTCGGCACGCCAATCTTAATGCTGGTTAAAAATGAGGATGCCCGACCATCCGCCTATGAGCATTTGAAAGATGTGTATCGTCCATCACACGCGGATATGACGTATCAGGAGAAGTATGGTATTCGTAACTGGCAAGGAGGAGGACGGGCAAGTGCACGAGAGACAGTTGGTCGGGTTGCCGCTGGCGCAATCGCAAAACAGATCCTGCATGAACAATGTGGGATTGAGATTGTTGGCTATGTTAAGCAGATCCATAAAATTTTTGCTGAAGTGAACCCGAAAACAACTACGGTAGAACAGGTAGATCAGAGCTTAGTACGATGCCCAGATCCACAAGCCAGCAAAGAGATGATCGACTGTATTGACCGTGCTAGACAGGAAGGTGATTCGGTTGGTGGTGTGGTGGAATCAATTGCTCGAAATGTACCAGTTGGACTAGGGGAACCAGTGTTTGACAAACTAAAGGCTGATTTGGCTAAGGGCATGATGTCAATCCCGGCAACAATGGGCTTCCAGATTGGTTCGGGCTTTAATAGCACCACAATGACAGCCTCAGAACATAATGATCCTTTTTACAATGATGCTGGTCGAATCCGTACCCGTACCAATCATTCGGGGGGCATACAGGGAGGCATCTCTAACGGCGAAAACATTTTAATTCAAACAGCATTTAAACCCACAGCTACAATTCGAAAAGATCAACAGACCGTCGACATCGGTGGAAATGAGATTGTTCTTTCTGCCCGTGGTCGCCATGATCCCTGCGTCTTACCCAGAGCCGTACCAATCGTTGAAGCCATGATGGCGCTCGTTTTGGCGGATCATTTTTTGCGCCAAAATGCCAAGAATCTTGAAACCCCTGCACCATAGTTCTTAGGATCATAGTATCACCAAGATATTAACTTCCTAAATTAAGAAGCCCTATGATTAAACTGCCCATAGCATTGAATCGTCGGCTGATTCGGTTGGTATTGTTCTGCATCATCTCCATTATATTCTCCATCTCAATCTGTTTAGCTGCAGATAGTGTGTCTTCCAACCAAGCCAATCTTGATTTATTCAAAATGGCCATGGGATTGCTCGGCGGTCTAGCACTTTTCCTATTCGGCATGGAACAGATGTCAGACGCCTTGAAAGCTGCTGCCGGCGAACAGATGAAAAACCTTCTGGCTAAATTGGCGATGAATCGGTTCACCGGTGCATTAACTGGAGCATTCGTCACTGCCATTATTCAGTCCTCATCAGTAACAACTGTTCTTGTTGTCGGCTTCATCACTGCTGAGGTAATGAGTCTCTCACAAGCAGTTGGGATTATATTCGGTGCCAACATTGGTACTACGATTACCGCCCAAATCATAGCTTTTAAAATCACTAAATATGCCTTGTTGTTAATCGCTATCGGTTTTGGAATGCTGTTTATCAGTAAGACAGATCGCATTAAAAATTATGGTGGGATGTTGATGGGGTTGGGACTCATCTTCTTTGGCATGGGAGTGATGAGCGATGGTATGAACCCTCTCCGTACCTATCCACCGTTCACTGACCTGATGGAGCGGATGAAGAACCCCATCTTTGGGATTTTGGCGTCTGCGTTATTTACTGGTCTCGTCCAATCCTCATCGGCAACAACCGGTATTGTTATCACCATGGCCAGTCAAGGTCTCATTTCACTCCCCGCCGGGATCGCCCTTATTTTTGGAGCCAACATTGGTACTTGTATCACAGCAGCCCTAGCTTCAATTGGAAAACCCCGTGAGGCTGTTCGGGCTAGTGCCGTCCATATCCTGTTCAACATCTTGGGGGTTATCCTCTGGATAGCTCTGATTGATAGGCTCGCAGTTTTGGTGACTTTAATCTCACCTGCCGCTGAATTGGGCTTGCTAGCATCAGACAAGCTTGCTGCCGAAACGCCACGTCAAATTGCTAACGCCCACACGATATTTAATGTTGTTAATACGTTAATTTTCCTGCCATTTGCGGGATATTTTGCGAAAATGGCAGAAAAATTCATTCCTGATTTAGCTCAAGTTAAGGACGAGGCATCAAGTCAGATTGTACTTGCAACCCAATATCTCAATCCAGATCTGCTCGACACAGCAGCGATAGCAATCGAACAGACAAAATTGGAAGTGCTTCGGGTAGCTAATGAAGTCCGAGATATGTTGACTCAAATTATGCCTGCATTCATTAATAATGAGGCGCAAGTAGCTTCCAATATTCTGCAAGCTGATAGTTTGACTGACTTTCTAAGACGGGAAATATTTTCATATCTTAGCAAATTAGCAGGAGAGCGTATTACTGCCGAACAGTCAGATTCCACCATTAAATTGCTTCATGTTACCAGTGAGCTGAAAAATATCGGCGATGTCATCGAGAAGAATTTAGTCACCTTATTAGAAAAAAAAGCTGAAAACAACATCAAGTTTTCGGAGGAAGGTCGAGCCGAATTGGTTGAATATCACCATCGGGTATTGGAAAACTATGATACAGTTATTCGGGCCTTTACTGAAGACGACAAAATCCTTGCCAGATCGGCTTTAGCTAGCAGATCCGAACTAATTGAACTAGAGTATGCTTACCGACGTTCCCACTATAATCGACTAAGCCATAATGTCGAATTGTCAATCAATAGTAGCAACATTCACCTCGATCTGATCAACTACTTACGACGGATTAACTCCTACAACGAATCAATTGTCAGAATAATTCTTGGCGAATCATAAACCAGATTTTACCGCCTAACCGGTAAAGTTAAGGAGAAAAAAATGAAGAATTTGACTGCCATTAAGGGCGTTGGCGAATTTTTTGCTGAAAAACTGAGGCAAGGTGGATATCAATCAATAGCTAATATCGTTAACGTGAATGCAAAGAGCCTATGCGCTGATACAGGCATACCATTATCTCACGCCGCACGAATTATTAAAGAAGCGCAGAGTCTAATTGCTAAAACAGACTCCGAAAAATATGTAGTTGGTGTTGACATGGGTGGGACAAAGATTCTTGCGGCCATAATTACAGGGGATGGAACCATTCTTTCAAGGGCTAAAACAGCCACTAAAGCACACAAGGACCCAACTCAGGTGATTGATCGCATCGCTGATTGTATAAACAAGGCAATTAAACAAGCAGGTCTGAGTAAAGCTAGTATCCAATCGGTCGGAATTGGTGCACCTGGTCCACTCGATCCGAAGGATGGCGTCATTATATTCGCGCCTAACCTCAATTGGTATAATGTGCCATTGAAAAAAGAACTTGAAAGCCGACTTAATATCCCAACTTTTCTCGATAATGACGTTAACGTTGGAACTGTGGGGGAATTTACTCATGGTGCGGGACAGGGAGCCAACAGTCTGGTTGGGATTTTTGTTGGAACTGGCATTGGAGGCGGTATTATCCTGAATGGAAAGCTCTTTCATGGCACCAATAAAACAGCCGGCGAGATCGGTCACATGATTGTCAAAGCCAATGGACCGAAGTGTAATTGCGGCAATTCAGGATGCTTAGAAGCTATTTCAAGCCGAACAGCAATTACCAAAAAGATTCGCAAAGCCGTTCTTAAACAGGGAAGAAAGAGCCATATTTTAGAGTTGAACGACGGCAATCTAGATAATATTCGAAGTAAGACTTTAGCAAAAGCAGTGGCATCAGGTGACAAAGTAACAATTAAGGTAATACGACGTACTGCCAAGTATCTTGGAATTGGAATCGCTTCAGTGGTCAATTTTTTGAATCCTGAGATGATTATACTTGGTGGGGGGGTTGTTGAAGCATTAGATGATGAGTTTATCAAGCGAATCCGCAAATTTGCCAAAGCGTATGCTCTACCAAATACCATGGATGGCATAGAAATTGTGACTGCCAAACTGGGCGATGACGCGGGAGTTATAGGTGCTTCTGTTCTGGCACGTCAAAACTTAGGAACAACCTACTAAACTGAAAAACCACCCTATAAAATCTATAGTCTTGCAGGATGCGAAATGGCCAATTTAATGGATGATCATCCTTATCCTGGAAAGCTTTTCATCGTGGAAGGAATTGACGGTTCTGGCAAAAGCACACAATTGGATCTCCTTCATAAATGGTTGATTTCAGAAGGTTATAGCGTCTTTTTTACTGAATGGAATTCCTCTGATCTGGTCAAGAAAACAACAAAAAAAGGAAAAAAGAAAAACCTGCTGACACCAACAACATTCAGCATACTTCACGCTGTTGACTTCGCCGATCGATTAGCAAACGTCATTATCCCACCACTACAGGCTGGGATGATCGTATTAGCAGATCGATATGTTTACACTGCGTATGCTCGTGATGTAGCCCGCGGCATACACTCCGACTGGGTGAGAAATTTATACTCCTTTGCTATTAAGCCGAATATTTCATTCTACTTCAAAATTCCGATCGATGTGTCAATTAATCGAATTCTTAGTGGGCGTACAAGTTTGAAGCCCTATGAAGCGGGAATGGATGTTGGGCTATCTGATGACCCTGTAACCAGTTTCAAGATGTTTCAAACACGTGTCTTGAACCAATATGAACAACAGGTTGAAGAGTTCGGTTTGACTGTTATTGACGGTAATAATCCCATTGACAAACAACAAGAGATCATGAGAAATTACGTGAAAAAGGAATTGAAAGGTTATGACCAGTATCATCCACGGATGATTGCATCTGAAACAAAAGAACTACTTGTGGAAAAAGATACTAAATCGACTGTTCACCAAATATAAGTCCAATAACAATGACTAGACATGACAATGAAAAGCCCAAGATTTTTTAAACATGGGTTACCTTATGTAGATATTAGTGATATACCTGGAAAACTCATTGTTATTGAGGGCACAGACGGTGTTGGCAGATCAACCCAAATAGAGATTTTAACTGAATGGTTGGAAGTTAAAGGATACGGAGTAATCGATACTGGTTGGACACGATCTCCCCTTCTAGGACCAGCAATTGATCAAGTTAAAATGGGCAACACTCTTAATCAGATCACGTTTGCAGTTTTATATGCAGCTGACTTCGCCGATCGATTGGAAAACCAGATTATCCCTGCACTGAAGTCAGGTTTTATTGTGCTAGCGGATCGATACATGTATACAGCGTTTGCGCGGCATTTTGTACGAGGAGTGGATTCAGAATGGATTCGCCAAGTCTATGGCTTTGCACTTGAACCCAACCTAGTAATATACCTCAAGATCGGGATCGAAGATCTAGTTCTTCGTATGTTCGAGTCAGGCAAAAGCATAAATTATTGGGAAGCTGGAATGGATATCGGACTATCCAACGATTTATACGAAAGTTTTGTAAAGTATCAGACGCTAATTCTCAATGAGTTTGATAGGATGACAGATGAATTTAATTTCAAGGTAGTTGATGCCTCTCGCTGGCCTAAGAGTGTGAACTCGGCTTTAAAACAAGAGATCGAAAAACTACTTTGATTGGTTCGATATGTTGCTAAACTGGATTAAATTTGGTAATTCAGCTTTGCTACCTATCGTATGGTTCATTTTTCCTCTCTGTTTGCTTGTTGCTTTTGGCTATTTTCGTAAACAACAGTTATATCGTGCGTTTAGTCATTCTTACCTCCTACCCCATCTTACTCAGTGGATTAATTTTCGCATTCAAAAAGCGTGTTTATTATTTTTACTGTTAGCATATCTTTTCCTCAGTTTTGCTCTAGCCCAACCGCAAATTGGAACCACAGAACAGACGATTGAGCAAAAGGGATTGGATTTAGTTATAGCCCTCGATCTGTCGACCAGCATGCTGGCTGAGGATATTAAACCGAATCGACTTCTCAAAGCAAAACACGGCATTTCTCAACTAGTCAGTAAACTGCAAGGAGATCGCGTTGGACTGGTTGCCTTTGCCGGAAGCAGTTTTGTTCAATGCCCACTTACCACTGATTATGAAGCCCTACGAACATTCTTGTTGGCCTTCGATGTGGATACGATATCGCAAGGAGGAACAGAATTCCGTGATGCTATAGAGACAGCCATGAGTGTCTTTGATCAAGACGAAACAAAATATAAGGTGTTAATTTTCTTTTCCGATGGCGAAGATCATGGGAAAGAAGCCATTGAAACCGCCAAAATTGCACATGATCAGGGTGTCAGAATATTTTGTGTTGGTTTGGGCTCATCTAGGAGTGGGTCACCAATTCCGGTTGTTTCCAAAAACAAGAAGTTGGAAGGGTACAAGCGAGGACAAAACGGAAATTTGATCGTTACTAAGTTGAACGACAAGATGCTTCAAGATCTAGCACTAACGACAGGCGGAAATTACTATCAAGCCACACCGTCTGGCAGAGAAATCAAGGAATTATATACTGATCTATCATCTCTTGAGAAGCGTAAATTTAGACAGAAAAAAATTACGCATTATGAAGAGCGGTTTCAATATTTTCTGGGTTTAGCACTCATCCTTCTGGTCCTAGAACAGTGGCTTAACGGGCGGAGGAAAAAAGTGGCATGATTTACTTATCTCTTGTGTAACTTGCATGGACTACCGTTTTAATCCCACCGCGAATGTTAAAGTCTCCTTCAATTTCAACTTTACGTGGATTGCAGGAAGCAACAAAATCTTCCATAATCTTATTTATGACGTGCTCATGGAAGATTCCAACATCACGATAGAAGTGAAAGTATTCCTTTAAAGACTTCAGTTCTACACAATATTTGTCGGGTACGTAAGAGATCGTAATGTTTGCAAAATCAGGCAATCCTGTTTTCGGACAAACTGCTGTAAATTCCGGATTAGAGATATCGACGGTGTATTCTTTATCGTTGTAAGCATTCTCCCATGTTTCAATCTTTGGTGTTACCATTTCACGAATGGTGGCTTGCAAACTCTCATAAGATGATGGATTTTTCATAATCTTGGTTTCCCCGTAAAATACACTTGATAACTACACGCAAAACCCATACCATCTCCACAGCGCCAGCGTCAAAAACCCAATCTTACCCATACTACTACATAAGCTTTCGGATATATTGTTCGGAAACTTCAAGATCCTTGACGCCATCAGTTGCGGGAGAAATTGTCGGTTGACCATTCTTGATACAGTGGACAAAATGCCGCGCCTGTTCCAGAAAAGACCAATGCTGAGGGAGAACAGGGCGAATTTCTTGCGCATATTTCTGGTTTCCAAAACCAGTATTTTTATAAATAGTGACATCGCCGGCCCGTTGACGTGCCATTGGCGCGGGCAGATCTAGCTGGATGAGTCCACCATCAAAACCAATTCTGTAATGTTCTTCCCATCGATCCCTATGACCACAAGGTGCCATCTCAAGCGTACATGGCACTCCACTTTCTGATATTGCCACCAGCAGTCGGGATTTCGGATCCACATAATCAACTGTATAATCTTCATCAATGAGGTAACGCAATAGATTTACTTGATGGATAAAAAAATTAATGAATCCAATATACTGTTGTCCAAAGTCACCCATCCATTCTGGTGTGGTTTCTGCAGTTTGACCTTCATATTGTTCAGCAGAATCTCCCATGTTAATTGGTGATTCAATTTGATAATTCCAGTCACCAGACGGCATTGTAATCCGAACGTATGTCATGCTTCCAGCTTCACCGGACGCTTTCCAGTCTAAAACCGTCTGGCGGACAATTTTTGCTGCCGGGTCATGACGTTTCATATATCCAACCTGATAGATAAGCTGATTATCATCAGCAAGCTGTACCAGATGCCGTGCCGAGGCGGATTGAATACAAATTGGTTTCTCGGTAGCAGTGTGTTTGCCGCTGGACAGCAAATCCTTTACCAACGAATAAAAAAAATGAAACCCCATAATACCAACCACGGCATCAATTTCGGCTTTTTCAAGCAAGCTATGATGATCGACATAAACCTCTTGAATTCCGTACTTTTCGGCTACTGCTTTTGCCGTTTCAGCACGTCCTTCTGCCAAAGCGACTAACTCACAATCTCCAATTGTTGCATAGTTAGCAATATGAGCCAATTGACCCATGTAACCCGCTCCCACAAAACCGAGACGTACTTTATTACCATTGTTCATAAATTTTCTCTATATTGTATTTTATGTCCCTATTTCGACTAATTCCAAAGTAATACCATCGGGATCAAGAAAATATACTGATTTGATAATTTTACCTGGACTAGCACCAGTTACCACTGGTTGCGATTTGAATCTTACATTCCTTGATAATAGTTCTTCATATGTTTGACTTAAGTCATCAACTCGAAAAGCAATGTGAGCACTACCCACGTCACATGTCCTTGTATCAAGGGACTTACCAACGGGAGATAGGTATTCAATCAATTCAATCACCTGACCGAAAGCCTCGAGATGAACAATCCGAAGTTTGGCGTTGTCGATTTGTGTCACACTATGATCAGTTGACTCTTGAACGGTAGTATCTGATATAATTTGCATGCCAAGAACTCCAACATAGAAGTCAAGTGATTGCTCAAGATCTTTGACTGTAAAGCTGAAATGGTGAACTGCTCTAATCACATGTGATGGGATCGATTGATGGCCTTTTGGTAATAATCAATAACTAACTGTTTGATTTCAGCAGGAACCAGATCAGATATTGATTGACCGCTTTCCAATCTTGACCGAATATCTGTTGAGGATACATCTGCGTGAAAATCACTTAATCCAATTAAATCAATCTTGTCCGCATAGACCTGCCTATTTGGAAACGACAGAAAATCGCAGATGGCTTTGGCATCATGATTGCCACGATTTGCCACAATTAGGCGACACTGGCTGAAAAGTTGGTCTAGCTCAGCATAAATATCCGTATAGTACTTACAATCAAAAATGCGGACAAAGGTATCATATCCAACGATAAAGTAAAACTCTGTTTTGCTAGGGAAGACCGACTTAAGCGCCTCGATTTTTTCGATATAGCGACCGTGACTTGAAACAGCGACTGAAAAATTGCCCTGCTTTTTGGCATAATATGACAACGTGATTAACCGCTTAGTAAGCGGTAGCCCAAAAACCTCCTTGTCAACATTTGCTTTAGCTAGAACCAACAGCACTTCGTCCAACTCGAATCTGGATTGAGCCGCATGAATCATCTCTACATGCGAAATTGTCATTGGATTGAAGGAACCAGAAAAGATGCCAAGTTTATTTCCCTGTTCAGTAATCCGATTCCTCGCTTGGTAGATTCTCCTAATTTGGGGGACACCATTCGAATCCAGCTGATCAATCAATCCCTCAATTTTTTGTTGAGAAAGTTCCACTGTTTAACTTGTATCTCTAGAAATGAATTTCAAAGATCTGGTATTGTTCGGTGAGTGGACGTTCTTGGATCTTGACATCGGTAACTCTAGCGATCGCTGGACCTTTTTTAACCAACTTAATGAATTGGCCGAGTTCCAGTTTGTTCCCTTCTGCAACCACTTCAACTTGTCCGTTTGGCAGATTCTTGGCATATCCGACTAGCCCTAGTTCTTTGGCACTTCGTTTAGTGAAGTAGCGGAATCCAACCCCCTGCACCTTACCACTAATCATAATGTATAACTGCATTCTTCGATTCACTTCAATTATCAGCTTTACTCTTGTACCCAGTGGAGGGAGCAGTTGATCGTTTTTCCTGTATGTGTTCTCGACGGCTTCAGGCAATGGTACTTGAAAAAGGGCACTCGCGTCAAGATTCTGAAGCGAAACGATACTATTGCTGACGAAAGCCTGTGGAATCATTTTGTCTTCATCATCGCTTTCTAAATCGTAAACTTGACGTGATCCAGAAAATATCCATGCCACGTATGGCATCGTCTTTTTCGTTTTTACATTGTAAAGTAGTTCTTCCGCTCGAACTCGCGTCTTCTTATTGTCAATAATCCACTCGACATCAATCAAAAATCCGGTTCCTTTCGGTGCAACCATTTGGCCAGAATCTTCATTGTAAATTGAAGGTGATCCCCTTTCCACGCCAAGAGAGAGAACTGTTTCGAAAATTGCTTTGGGATCTTCGTCAGCAACAATAATGCTTTCATACTCCTTGCCACCTTTAGAGCAAACAAGAAACTCGACTATCCCTTTTAGATGATCATCATATTGCCCAAGTCCTTTCGATATTTCACCGTTAAGAATAAATTTTTTTTCCTCCAAAAACAAATCGATTTTTTCCTCAGTAAAGATATTAGAGACGATGAAAAACGAGAACCATAGGATCAGCATCAGATACCTTAACATCTAATTTATTCCTTTCAATTTGTTGATCTTTTCAAGTGCCTTTTTACCCTGACGACTGTTTGGCGCTATATCAACAGTTTTTTCATATGCTTGAAGTGCAAGGACCTTTTGACCAGTTCTTTCGTATACTAGCGCCAAATTGTAGTATGTTTTTTCCCAATTGGGTCGAATTTCAAGGGAACGTTGATAATACTCAACTGCGCGTTGAAGTTCGCCGTTGAGGTAAAGTGTATAGGCATAGTTCATTAAAATTTCAGCATCATTGGGACGAATCTTGATTGCCAACTCAAGTGCTTTTTTAGCTCTTCGCCACAATCGGTCCTGGTCATGTGAAAGACATAGGAACGCATAGTCCTTCAATGCTTCAACATTGCTTGGATCCACTTTAATTACTTTTGCGAAGGAAGAAATTGCTAATTGGAATTGTCCACTATTCGCATACTTTTCACCAAGATAAAGATGAGGACGAGAATCAGTTGGATCAAGTTCAGCCGCCTTATTAAATTCTGACATTGCCTGTTGTACATTCCCCATGCGGTCGAAAACAACTCCCAGCGCGTGGTGCGCACCTGCTGAATTCGGATCCAATTGAACTGCACGTGTCAGATCCTCCATTACAAGTTCAGGTTCATAAAGTAGCACCTTAGCTGAGCCAAAGGTAAAATTAGACATAAATAGTCCTCGACGATAATATGGTTCCGCATTCTGTGGATCAAGCTGAATTGCCTTCTCATAAAAACGGATGGATTTCAACATTCCTTGACGGTCGTACAATGCCCCAAGTTTAAGATTATATTTGGCGACATCAGGTGCTAATTTAACAGCACGGTCAGCATGTTCAACCGCTTTTTTCGATAAATTTTCTGATTTTTCTATTAAACCTTCTCTTTTTTTCTGTTGAAATTGGTAATCATAGAATTGGGAAAGCTGATAATGAATTTCAGGCTGATCCGCATTAATTGCCAGAATTTGGTCAGCAATCTTTATAAATTCTTCTTGATTATTTTGGCGTTGGTAGGTTTCAGCTAGTTTAAGCAACAACTCAAGTTGGACGTTACCTAGAGCAACTGATTCTTCAAACTCTGAGACTGCCTTCTGTGTTTCCGCCTGTTCTTCATACAACTGACCAAGCAAAAACCGCACGTTTGCGTTAGTTGGATCTAGCGACTTAGCTTTTTGCAGATGAAAAATTGATTGTTCTATTTCACCAATCTTGTTGCATAGTTTTCCTGCAAAATACTGCAAATGTGCGCTATTCGGCTTTGCCTTTAAAATCTGTCTCAGGATTGATGATGCTTGCAGACTACTCACATTTTTCAATCGATTAACAACTTGAGCGTACTGCGTATCGGCACTCATCCCACTACGCAATGCCAGAATAGCGTTTCGGCCATCATCATTATCAAGAAAAATATGCGCAAGTTGATACCGTACAATTGGATTATTGGGATCAAGTTTTTTCCCTTTCCTATATTGTTCGATTGCTTGATCAGCCATCTTCTGAAGCGCATAAATTTGACCTAATTCATAATATGCTTGGGCCAAGGATTTATCGTAGTCAATCGCCTGCAAAAAGGCATTTTCAGCAGCATCCAAAACACCAAGTCTTCGGTAAATCTGACCCATTTCAAAATGACACGCTGTCGATTTAGGATGCAGATCTCTTACCTTTTCGTAGTGAACGATGGCTTGTTCGTACTTATAATGATTCTGGAAGTACCTAGCCAGTTGCAAATGTGCTTGCCAAATACTGGAATTCGTCGTCACACACTGCTGAAAAAGGGGGAATGCTTTGCTTTCCTGATCATCAGCCAGATAAGTGTAAGCTAAGACGTAGATAACAATTGGATTTTTAGGTTGTTTTTCATGAGCTTTCCGATAAACATTTAACGGCACTTTAATCTGATTTGTCTTGGCTGCATAATCTATCATCTTCTGATGCATTTCAAGGTTTTTCGGATCTTTCTGTACGCGAGTACGGTAACGTTGAACAGCTTGATCAAATGCTAGATCTTGCGACAAGACTGTCGAAAAGTTAATTGACAGAAAGGAAAACAGTACTAAGCAGAATTTCTTCATACAGACAACCGTATCACATAAATAAAATTTGACACAACCTATTCTTAACAAGTAAAATTGCAGCTAGCATATCAATTTTAGGGGGGATGTGAAATTATGCGTTTGGTAAAATTACTTTCTTTACTTGCTTCAATAACAATACTTTTCATTAGCTGCGCCTCTGAACATAAGCTAGAAACAACTTCAACAAAAAATGAAAACACTGAGACGTCAGAAGTGACAACAACTACGCAGCAGGTCTCTTTGACTGTCAATGGAATGATCTGAGGGATCAGCTGTGTAGCTAGAGTGCGGTCCGCACTCACGAACATTGAAGGAGTTGTCAGTGCCAACGTTTCTATGCCTGACAAAGCAATTGTGGAAATTGAACCCGATAAAGTCAAGAAACAGCAGCTTATCAGTGCTATCAAAAATGCGGGTTATTCAGCAATCGTAAACAGCTAAAAAAGTCTTCTCAGGAAGGATCTTCTCATCTGCGCTTAGCTTCAGCTCCATGTGCGATTGGGGTTCCTCCAATCCAGCGCTCGTCAGCCTCGTCATCTGCCGGCTGATATCGAGTATCCAAGCTCAGACGAATCCGATTGTTGGTAGACTTGTTATCAAGTGAGCAGTGCATTGTATGCATTGAGAACACGATTAGATCCCCCATTTTAAAGTCAGTTGTTAACCATTTCCCTCCAAATTTCTCTTGTACTTCAACAGGGTTTTGGGTATACCAACCACCGTACTTCTTGTTAGTTTTGTCATCATCTACATCGATTGAACCGTAGGTGTTAATCAATCCTCCAAATTTATGGGAGCCGCGTAGAATAGCTAACGATCCTTCAACTTTAGGGACATTGGCAAGCGGAGTCCAACTGGTATGAAGATTTTTTGATCCCCTTCCCATGTACACCCAATCGTAATGGCAACCAGTTGACACGCCAACCCCGACGATTCTTACCCAGATAAAATCGAAAGCTTGAACCTTTTTCCCAAAGAAGATTTCATAGAATTCGGTCATTTTTCCCTGGTGGACAAGTTGCCGAACCGCACGCCCCTCACGGTAACTTGTTCGATCAATTTCTGTTTTTAAACTTGGATTAACACCTTCACCAATCAAATAATCATCGTCAATTTGGTTATTAACTGCCATTTTCAGTAATAACTCATGCCTGGCTTTCAAGATAAGATCTTTATCTAAGATGCCACGCAACAAAAGGTAGCCATCCTCCTTCATCCTATCACGCAAAGCTCGACCGTCTTTGAGAATATCGTTCGATGAACGCAACTCACCAAATCTATCAGAATGGGTATTGAATTGGTATCCACATGATGTCCACTGCTTCAAGGTATCCTCCAAACAATTTAAGTTAACACAGGTAAACTAAACAAAATCAAAATATAGTACAGAACTTAGGTAGAATCTAACCTCCGTTCCGCTTAGACTGACCTCCATGTGCAATCGGATTTTGACCGACCCAGCGTTCATCCACCGGTTCATCTGCCGGTTGGTATCGCGTATCTACGCTCAAGCGAATTCGATTTTCAGGTGATTTGTTATCCAGAGAGCAATGCATCGTGTGCATGGTAAAGAGTAACAAATCACCTGCTTTGAAGTCGGTGGTTAACCATTTTCCGCCAAACTTTTCCTGTACTTCAACCGGATTTGGGGTATATTGACCTTTATATTTTTTAGTTGTTCGTTCATCGTCCACATCAATTGAACCGTAGGTGTTAATAAGTTCATCAAACTTATGCGATCCTTCCAGAATAGCGAGGGATCCCTCTATTTTAGGTACATCCCCGATAGGAGTCCAACTGGTGTGTAGAAGCTCTGATCCCCTTCCCATATAGACCCAGTCGTAGTGACAACCTGCGGACGATCCAACTCGCGTTGTTCGAACCCACACAAAGTCTAGAGGACGAACTTCCTTACCCAAAAATTTTCTATAGAATTCGATCATCTCACCTTGATGAACAAGATAGCGGACAGCTTTTCCTGCCCCCAATTTTTTGGCAAAACCTGTTGCACTCATCGGTTCGCTATCGGATTCCGAGTTGAGTATGGCATCAATTAAAGGATAACTGTGGTCAATGTCGCCGATTGAATCCAATTTCTCAACCAGCTCATGCCGTGCTTCAATAACTATATCCCGAGCCAGAATCCTACGTAACAGAAGGTAGCCATCCTCCTTCATTCTGTGGCGCAGGGCTTGACCATCTTCAAGGATGTCGTTTGAAGACCGCAATTCACCAAACTTTTCCGGTCTGGTATCGAATTCAAAACCACAGGAAGACCATTTTCCCACAATAGATTCTCCAATAGATTTCCATCAGCACTTATTCAAGCTCTGAAAGGTTGACTGGTCTATTTTCCTGAGCAGATAGATCAGCGGCGAAAACAACACGATGCGTTTCAAAAGCAGTATTGAAGTCGGTTAACGGCATCGGTTCTCCTGTCTCAATACTATCAATAAACGCTTGGAACTGTGGTTCGTAAGGGTGATCACTGACGTCACCAGAATCAATCAAAGATGTTTCAAGTGTTGACCATTTGTCTTTGTTCATTCCCCTTAGTTTCTCAGAATAAATACGGTTATCCAGCAAACTGCCTGCACTTCCGACAAGATGAATATGGAAATAGTAAGGTTGGAGACAATCTACACATGACGTTACTTTTGCTATTCGTTCTGATCCCTCAAACTTGAGAATGGTAACACTGGTGGTTTTATATTCGTAAGGATCAAAATGCTGGCTTCTTGATTTGGTATGATAGCTAGTTACCTCTTCTACTTTGCCATCCATGAAAAACAGCATGGCATCGAGAGCATGGCACCCAGCGGTTAGCAGGCTAGATCCCCCAAAATCCTTCTTAACGTTCCAATCATATTGACCATACCATGGCCCAATACCATGATAATAGTCCACTTCGGCATAGTGTAGGTCCCCAAGCAACCCTTCATCTACCAGAGACCGAATCAAAGTGAAGTGTTTACTATACCGGCATTCAAAACATACACAAACACTGACGCCGTTTAGGCTTACTGCAGATTGAATCCGTTTTGCGTTCTCATAATCAATGCTGATTGGTTTTTCAATAATCAAATGTTTTCCAGCTTCTGCCGCCGAAACCGCTTGATCTGGATGAAACGGATGAGGTGTACATATATCAATAATGTCGATATCCGGATCGGCAATGAATTGATCGTAATTCGTATAGGGTTTCAATGGAATACCGTATTGTCCTTCCAAATCATCCGGATTGTGTTCACGGCGTGAACAAATCGCGGTAACATTTGCACCATTTACTGCCCTGAATGTGTCGATATGTGCACCAGCCACCCATCCAAGTCCAACAACTCCAACATTTAAATCACTCATAACTTTCCTCTTCTTCAGGTTTAAGTTTTAATTCTTCTTCCCGTAAATTTAGTGCACTGGTGTTGATTCTTGCCAGTCCATTTGAAGTACCGATCCAAGCGACACTATCACCAATTTCTATTGAATTTACAGTTGGATCTCCAATCCGATCTTCTGGATAAGCAATGAGATCCCAGTCTCCGGTATTGCGTGTGTTTTTGTAGACACCATCGTTGGTTGCTAGCCACACTTCATCTTCCGTAACAGCAATGTGAATATTCTCAGGTCGCACCAGATTATCCAAATCTCCCCGAACAACTTCCTCTGAGTGACTTCCTAAGCTATCAAGGTCGCATTCGGTATAGCCACTGATTTCCCTAGGCTGATTATACCAAGTGAAGAAAAGCCGGTTGCCGACGAGATCAAAGCTGACAATCGAGTTTCCAACAATTGAATCAAGTCCCTCGAATTCACCGTAAGATCTCCAATAATTGAACTCTCGATCATAGAAGGCAACTCCGCTTTTAGAGGTACCTATCCAAACGGTTCTTGGAGTCACCTCTAATGCCACGATGTCGTCGGCAGGCAATTCATCAGTCTCACGATTAAATATGCGCCATCCATCGGCGGCTCTACTGTATTGGGCAACGCCAGAGAAGGTTCCCATCCAGACTTCATTGCCAAAGATTTTTATGTCATATACCAGGTTGTGAGGTAATCCGTGATCTTGTGTATAGTTCTCGATACTTCCAGTTGTTTTATTATAACGGATAACACCATGATTCATGGTACCAATCCATAACTCTTCCTCATCAACTGCCAGAGACTGAATATTCAGAGGAGAACCTTCAAACATTTCTTCAAGCTGAGTAGTGAACTCTGTTTTAATTTCCCAAAAAACTGAACTGGTATCAGCCTCAGCCAAACCTTTGGCTGTCCCAACCCACACCGTCGTGCCATCAGCAGCTATTGCTTTTACTTTGTTGCTCGGTAGCCCATCAGAGACTCGGTAAATCATCCAAGCACTATTGTCGCGCATCTGACGAACTTCCCGTTGTAACCTCAGATCTTGAGTCATTTCAATTGCAGTCGTGAAATCTGTAATTGCTTCGCTATTCTGATGAAGCTCTAAAAAGGCCCTTCCACGCATGGTATAAGCATAAGGGAGCCATTGACTCATTGTGTAAGTGAGAATAAAATTGGTCAAAGTCGATATTGCCAGCTCGGCTTGGTTGGTCTCGACCTGCAATTTTCCAATCAAATACTGTGCTTTTTCGTAATCCTCGTTTTCTGGGTTTTCTGGAAACTTCTCCGTTACCTGCATCAACAGTTCAAGAGCTTGGTCAAATGCTTCTACGTTCTCCGCTAGTAGAAATGCCGCCTTATAACCCGCATATGCACATCGCTCATGTTCAGGATAATTTTCGAATAACAGAATGTAGCTTTCAGCAGCTTTCTCAAATTCACCCTTTGAAAGATAAGTAGTCGCAGATAGCACAAATTGTTCTGATAAATCATACGACGGATCAACCGCCGCCGCTAATCCGAAGTATTTGATGGCATTATCCGTTTCACCATCTTCTTGAAAAAGTTCTGCCAGTCGGAAATAGGCTTTTGCATTCTGGGGTGACTCTTGAATTGATAACTCAAAGAGTTTTCTAGCTTGCTCTCGAAGACCAAGTTTTAAAAGATCTTCAGCATTTTGTAGGTATTTTTCCGATACGGCATTCGAAGTGATCGAAATGTGGCTTATCTCATCCAACGAAACCGACATTTTCTGTCCATTAAACTCGATTTCAATGGTGCGATTATCGGCGTTTAGCCAGCGACCGGTGATCCGGTCTCCATTTCTCAAATAGATCGAAACAGGAGTCTCTCCATAACTAATATTTCCAAAGAAAAAGGCAAACAATACTGTTAAAACTACTACATTTTTAAGAGTTTTGCTTAACGAAATCATCTGTGCCCACTTTTAGATTGGATGTTGTTTTAAATTTCACCAGTGGCAACCTTAATTTGACCACCTGATGCGACTGAAGACTTTGTAGGATCATACATAGCATCGGCAGCAATAGGAGGCAAGGTAAACTCACCTTGAGTAATGGCACGAAGCGCATAGTAAAATTTGATTTCGGTTCCTCGCTTAAAGTTGCCATAGAAAACAAGCCGGTCGTCACGAATGTCCATATAGTCAGGCTTGAACTGTTGATCGGTAATCCACGGAATTCCCGCACGAGACTCAATTCGTGGGTTTTCAATCTCAAATCCCGCCGGAAGCATATCGACGATAGCTACATTTTCTAAATCTATATTTAATGACTTAATTTTCACTTCTGCCACAATTATTGATCCATGTTTGAAAGTATTATCCGTGATTGGTTCTCCATTATCCTTGAGGTAACGACGCCGAACCATTAAATCCTTATCAAATTCCTGGACCACTGATCCGGTTGGAATTCCTGAGGTTGTCCAATAATAATAACAATTTCCATCGCCCTCAAGTTCTATCCGAACCTCTGATCCAAGCCAAGTTTCATCGGTATAATAGGTATCATTGGCATCAAAATCCGCTACATGTTTACCCCCAACAATGATTTTGCCAGTGTAATTGTCGTTAACCATTTTTCTCAACATCTTGCCTAATGCAAGAAACGCAAAGGCATTTTCCTGTGTCGTGTACCATCGGTTATTTTTGCTAGCTACATCACTGAGTCTTTCAACCAACTGCATAGTCATAGGGTGATTTTCGTTTAGGTCAACTAGTATACCAAGCATAATCGCTTCAGTACGTGTGCGCGAATAGAAGTTTCCACCAGATCCACGATTCTCGTCAGTCTGAGTTGAAATGCTAGGAGGAAGCATATTCAGGGCAGTGTTCAATTCACCAGACGCACCAAAGGCACCTGCTAGATGAAACCAACCCGAATCACTAAGTGAATTTCGCTGGTTATTTTTCAGATAGTTCATTGTCGCCTTTTCAGGATACCCAGTCAGCGCCAAAACATAACAGGCATAAGCAATACGGTCGTTCCCACGATAATCTTGCTCTACTTGTCTTATTTGAAATTGAAGTCCGCTGATCATTTGATCATAAACACGGTCGGAAACTTGGTAACCTACTTTGCGGGCTTCAACCAAGAAATGAGCTGCGTAGGTACTCGACCAATGATTGGAGTGACTTCCGCCAGGCCAATAGGCAAAGAGTCCATTATACAAAACCATGGACTCTATTTTCCGGATACCTTCAATGACATAATAATCAGCATCATTGTTGATAAAAAGCTTTTGACCAACTGCTTTGGCTAGATCCTTGAAATACAGCAACGGAAAAACCTTAGAGGTAGTTTGTTCCAAGCAGCCATGCGGATAAGTTAACAAGTACGATAACCCAGCGGAAAATTTGGTTGCGGGAAATGGTGAGAGTATCAGTTCAACATTTGCCGTATTTTCAAGCAAGTTTGAGGGGAAAATAAAACTTGCTGGTTCGTTATCTGTTGCAATACCCGACCCACTTTGCGTAACTAAAGGCGCAGCAGGACGTAAGGGTAAACTGGTTACAATCTGAGTTGGTTTAAGGTTTACGGCAGATGCGCCACTACTCCGTGCTAACAACGTAAACTTGATTATACCAATGGCATTATAGGCTCTTGCTTCGAAGAAAACCTGATCTTCCTGATTCTCTTCCAGGGTGACGGTTTGAAGTGCTGAACCACTAATCTCAACAAAACCTTCTTTAACTAGTGAAACTTCAATATCCGTTTTTTGGCCAGTACCATTGAAAACACGAACGGGGATTCGGAACCAATCACCAGCAGCGACAAAACGCGGAAAAGTTGGTGTCAATACAATTGGATCCCTGACTGTAACCATTTCTGAGTCAAAGCCAAACCGATCGTTTGAAAACGTAACCGCCATGATTCGTAAACTTCCATTAAACTGTGGCACGCTAAATTTAACTGATCCTTTGCCAAATTGGTCCGTCTCGATAATCCCTGACCACATGGCAACTGGTTTGACCCGGCTAACACTGACAGTACTGAGTCGGCGTTTACGTCCAGCATCAACACCATCACCTCCAGTACTTGACTTACCTTTGGTGATTTTGATCTCCGGTAGAATCGCTGAATACGAGTCATGCGACTGAATACCAAGCCCTCGTTGTCGGAAGAAATGTTGGTGTGCATCTGGTGTCTTAAAGTCAGTGAGCTGTAAAATTCCCTCATCAACCGCAGCAACAGTCAAATGACTTTTTCCAGATTCGCCTGTAACGTAGTAATCAATTTCTAATTCAGTGTTTGGACGGATCAGTTTTGGAGTCTTAAGCTCTACTTGCAAACGATTCTTATGAGCATCTATTTTAATTGGTACTATACCAAAGGCACGAGCAGGCGCGTGTCTTTCAAGCGATTGGGCTGAACGAACTAGACTAGCGGAAACATAAACGTTCGGTCTAAAATCTGTGGTGATGGGGATATCGATCACTCCCGTATTTTCCTTCATCATAACTGTACGGTGACTTAATACCCGGTCACGCTCAATGGTTAGGAAAAGCTTTCCTGAAAAAGGAGCTTTTATTTGGACCTTAGCCACATCACCAGGCAAGTATGATGGCCGGTCCAGATCAATATCCAATCGACTTGGATTGTCCATTGCCCACGGGACATATCCCCAACCAGAGGCATAAAATCCAATTGAACTGGATGCGCCTGATTCAGAATCACGGAACTCAATTCGGTATTCTCCCCACTCTTTTGGAATGAACGTAAACGTCCTTATCTCGACTCCTGATTTCATTCGGTGAGAAGAGATCTCAATTTCCTGCTTCTCCGATATGTAGCGATACCGCCCCTGATTGTCTCGGCGTAAGATAGAATTCCAGTACAACTGGTAGACGATTACATCCAAGTCTCGATTGGGCACTACTTCCCCACTTTGATCCACGCTGACAAACTCAAATGGCGTCTCTTCATTAATTTTTGCATAACCTTTACCTGTCATTCCCCGAACACCAATATAGTGTAAGTAAGGATGGATTGCTATTCGCTTATAGGCACTTATTGCCCGTCCACCTGGTTCGCTTACAGTTGCTGACAGAATTCCCTTCAGGATCGAAGGGGACTTCATCTGCGGAGGCAAATTGAGTAAAAAGCTGGCTCTCCCATTTTTATCAAGTTTCAACTCACCAAGATCAAGTCGCTGTTTTTTGAATTCAATTGAGCTGTTAGTGAACACAAACGATTTAAATTTCTCTGCTACAAAAACATCAGTTTCCAGATCGCAAGTGGCAGTTGTTTTCATGCCCGCCGCTGGTGGACCAAACAAATTTGAACCTTCAACATTAACTCTAACTTCATTTCCAAGTTGATAGGCCTTCTCTGACGTATCGATTTTAACTTTTACTCGATCAGGCATAAACTCCTCAACTCGGAAGACTAGCCGACCTACTTCCTGATCGGCTATTAGAAGCTTAGACGTATAACCACCAGTCTCTACGTAATATGGCAGATCAAGGTTTAATTCAACGGCTCCTTGTGCGTTAGTTTGGAATCGAAACTCACCGAAGATTTGCTGTTTTGGATTCAGAACTTGCATCACAACTGGAATTGAGGGCGGTGGCATGTTTTTTCCGTCACGCACAACCGCTATTAAATTCGCCCGCTCCCCAGGACGATATATACCGCGATCTGAGTAGATGAAAGCATCATATCCTTGATGTAAGTATGAAGGTCCTTTGACCTTGAAATCGGTGGTGGAAATCAGTGTCTTGTTAAGCTGGAGAAAGCTGAAATCCTCACCTTTCTCCGCACTGATCATGAATGGTTGAAAACCTTCGGTTGGTTTCTCAATCGCTTCAAATTTGATGAAACCATTTGCATTCGTTTTGCCGGAAAGTAGGGTTTGGTTATTGCTGCTTATCAGCCGGATTTTAGTGTTGGGTATCGGTTCAAGTGAAGCTAGTGAACTGACCCAGATTAACAATTCTTTGTTCGCTCGTTTGGCAATTATTCCAAGATCTGTAATCAGTATCCACTGATGAGCTCTACGCCATCCACGATCGACTTCGCGTGAGATTATCTTGAAGATCCCAGTTCGATTACTATCAAGGTAGTCTTTAAGAAGTATAGGGGTGATTACCTCATCATTTCTAATTTTTTGTACATTAATCTCCTCATTATGGATTTTTTCCCCTAAGTTTTTAGTCCAACTTGACCAACTCTGTGTACTTGCCAAGTAATTAATATTATTGACAAAAATTTTTTCAATTTCAATTTGTACCTTGTCAATATTTATCGTTGCCAAGCCAATGTTTAAGTTCCCGCCTCGGGGCAGATAGATACCTTCTCCAACAAAACGTAAACTGGGTTCCAAATCAGGGATAATTAGGCGACTTGTAAAATCGCGTTTTAACAGAGACTCATCAATTGAAGACAACCCACTCCGAATAATGACAGTGTAGTTATTGCCAGGCTTAAAATCACTACTTTCAATTCTTAGCGAGTTATAATCGCTGACAATTTGACACTCGATCTTTGGCTCGATCGAGAAAAATTGCTGTAGCATTTCTGGAACGATTTCCGAACTAAATCTCAACCGAATATAGTGACCAGATCCTCCCGACTGTACACTGGCCCTCTCAACGACTAAGTTGCCGGCTCCTCTTAAAACAACTGAGTCGCTATATCGGCGACGTAATCCAAGTTGAGCGTCAATCGGTTTCAGGCCTTCGCCAACCCTCAGCATGATTGTTTGATCTTTGCCAAGCCTTCGGATTTCTTCTGTTTCAAACTCTATGGTTGAGTGCGCACCTACTGCTTTGACCTGATATGGAAGTTTTGTACCAGCTAGATGCAGAGAGAGATGCTGTTTAAGCTGATCCACCTCAACCGGGTAGTTAAACATAACCCGACCGGCAACCTTATACTCCTTTCTGCCAAAATCATAAGCGAAATTGAGATCTGACTTTTGAACCCTAAATCGCTCGGTGGAAAATTTGAAACTTCGTTGGCCTGTCAATACGTAATTGGCTGAATTTACAACTCCAGGCAGAATCTCAGCTATAAATTTTGTTGAGGGGGCAAGTGGATTATCTGGAAGGAATTGAAGTTGATTATTAGATACCCAGTTATATTGACCTTGAATCGTCGGAGAGAACTTGAGCGAAGCAATACCAGAACGGTTATCAGCCGGAAGACCATCAGCGATCGGTTGCGAAAACCTGACAGTGACTACAGAAAGTTTGGAGGTCTGCCCCAAGGGAGAAAAAGAATCGACGACAAATTCTGTAACATCAGCTTCCTCCAACTGGGTTTCATCTTTAGCTTCTACTGTGTTAGTGATATCATATCGATCCCTCAACTGGTTTTCTTGAACAATATAGACAATACCGACAATAATAATGAATGACAGAAAAGCGATAATTCCCAGGAGGAATTTGGGGTTGGATACTATGTTTTGAGGCATTGAGGAATTGTTATCCTGAGCGTTGGGAGTATCTTCTGAACCCATACAAAAAATCTCAACAGTTAGAATTAGAACAAAACCAAACAACAAGGTAAATACAGTTTATCACGGGAATCATTTGAATTTCAAGCGTCATCATTCAGGTTGAAAAAGTCAGAAAAAAACACTACAATATTCGATTTTCAACTGTTGGCTAAGATAGATTCAAGTGAGGATTGATTGCTACTCTTAAACATAAAGCAGGTTTTAGATTATAAGTCTATTGAGGCCGCAGAATCTTTGATTCCTTGCCTAAGTGCGTTGAGGCGCAAGCCAAGTGATTTCTCAAGTTGTGCTAGATGTAGCATCCAAGAGTCCTTTGAGTCGTCTTCATCAGATCCAAACTCATCTGTAATTGATAGCCGTAGGAACTTTAAACGTTCCCTTTGCAGTGATTTTAACTGCTCATCGTATTCTTCAATCCCAGCCTGAAGTAAGGCGACAAGTTCCCGAATCTTCTCCAAAATTGAGTTGCCTCAGTTTTACGTTGCAGGTTGAGTAGTCGTGCTAGGGTAGGCAAAGTTAGGAAAGTATGCTAAAAAATATGGTGGAGAATACCGGACTTGAACCGGTGACCTCTTGCATGCCATGCAAGCGCTCTCCCAACTGAGCTAATCCCCCACACCTGAAAGGCGAATTTTAGCACATATCTGATTAAGTATGCAAGGAAAAAGCATGACAATTTTAGGAATTGACACCTCAACTGCTATTGGTAGCGTTGGCCTGTTGGTAGATCAAGAACTTATTGCTGAACATTCCCTCGATGTTACGCAAGCTCACTCCTCGCGGTTGATGCCAGCAATCAATACGATTTTGGCATGGGGTGATCTGAACATCAAAGATATTGACGCACTAGCTGTTGCTACCGGACCTGGTTCATTTACGGGTGTCCGCATTGCTGTGGCTACAGCAAAGTCAATATGTTATGCCATAAAAAAACCAATCCTTGCCATATCGACGCTTGAAGCGATTGCCTATAATTTACGGTATGCTAATCAACTAATCTGCCCCATCTTAGATGCACGCCGAGATCAGGTATACACCGCTATCTTTCAAGGTGGGGAAAATCTTATACGCCGAACGGAAGACCTATGCGTTCCGCTTGCTGAGATCCTAAATCGCCTCGATGATATCAGTGATAGTCCCGTCGTTTTTGTTGGAAATGGTCTCCATCGTTATGGTGAAGATATCCGTAGGAGATTAAACAAACCCGTTTTGGTTATCCCAACTTTTAACGTTCCACGCGGTGCGAATATCGCATATTTAGGTACTGAACGTTTTCAATCTGGGAATGTTGACGACTACTTCTCAATTACGCCGAATTATGTTAGATTGGGTGATCCCTAAATGATAACAGTTGTATTTAAGAATACATCGGCTTTACTAATATCCCATACTATCGGTAGGCTGCTTTCTCTCCTGTTAACAGTTTTGATCCTGCCCAACTACTTTACTGAACAACAGATTGGAAGCTACTTGCTAGCCATGTTTGTCACCAGCCTGATTGCCAGTATAACCGAACTCGGTATGCAGGCTCCTTTGATACGTGAGATGACCCTACACCTCAAAGCTTCACGCCATTTTCTCGGCAATACTCTGATCATCCGAATTCTACTTTCAATTATTGCATTTATTTTGATGATTGTAACCGGTAAGTTGCTGGGGTATCCAACTGAAACCATGGCATTGATTAAACTTCTTGGTCTAGCTGAACTGGTTAACGGAATTGCTCAACTTTTCCG
>DTUY01000013.1:35705-37689 GCA_012963885.1 Candidatus Poribacteria bacterium
TAGCTTTCACCATCGTTAATGCCTTTACAATTATTCCAGGGGCTTTTATGGGGGCTATGTTTCCCATGATGTCACGTGAGTTCGAAGAAGGAACAATCGCTTTTCGTCGAAGCTATACCAATGCAGTTCGTGCAATGCTTCTACTTGGTCTGCCGCTAGCGATAGGCTTATCTGTACTTGCTGATAAAGTAGCTTTTCTTTTATTTTCTCAACTTGAATGGCAGAAGATTGGTCAAGGATTGCAACTACTTAGTTGGTCTGGTGGTCTTACATTCTTAACGACGGTGGTTATTACGGTTCTCCGTGCAACCGATAAAAGACGGGCATTCACCATTCTCATGGTACTGACGGCTATCTTAAATATCAGCATTAACTTTTTAATTGTTCCCAAATGGAGCCATATTGGCTGTTCAATTGCGATGATTGTTAGTGAAAGTTTCTTGTTGATTGCTGGTTTTATTTATATCCACCTCCAAATCTCCCATTTAATCCAAATGGGTTTTGTAATCAGAATTATTGTCTTATCTTTCACGATGGGGGCAGGATTGATTCTTCTACAGAATTTGCTTCCTCTTTGGCTGTTGTTTCTCGCTGGATCGGGATTTTACTTAGGTGGGATATGGATGTTAGGTGAGCTGAAGGCAGATCTAGCACGTTGAATTATTGATCCACAAGTTATCAAGGGAATCGATTTGTGAGTTATTACGGATCAAAAAGCGAAGATTTGATCCAGCGAGATTTCAGTAATCTTACCATACTTGGCTAAGGCTTCCATATCAATTTCGCTTTTTTCACCCACGATCGATACCAGTTTCTTACGATTGGCAACGTTGGAACGGTGGAAGTCTTGCAACAAACCAATATCTGATTGCAAGATCTGCTGATAGCGTTTAACGCGTGGATCCACTTCCAGCCCCTGATACTCCCAAGTACGCACTGCAGCGATGACTTCGCGGAATCCAACTTTAGCCGTTTTATAGCGGTTGATGATGGCCTCCTTAGCAATAGCAAACCGTTCTTCTGAGATGGGGAGGTTGTCAATCAAGTTAATAAATGTTTTTAGCGCTTCCGGTGTTTTGTCAGCTTGACACAATACAATGGCTAACATCTGGTTCTGTTCACCAACGCGGCTACCTGTTGCATAACGAGCATAGCTAGCGTAAGCCAAGGCTCGCGCTTCTCTCATTTCCTGGAATACTACCCCTGACATTCCACCATCGAAATACTCATTATAGAGCGAAATGGCAGGACGCTTGGTTTCGTCATAAATCTCATCACCAAAATCCAAGCGAACGTAGGCTTGAGCCATCTCTTTATCGAAGAAATAGATCTCCGTGTCCTTGGGTTGGCGTTGGACAAAAAACTCGTATGAAGGAGGACTTTGTAATTCACCATTTAATGTATGATGTTGACGGAGTTGGTTTTGCAGATCCTCAACCGACAATGACCCAACATAGCTAATGGCGTGCTTATAGGTCAGTAGATTGACAATTGTCTGAGTGAGATCGTCAACTTTGAGTTGAGTGATTTGTTCATTGGGCATCATCCGAAGCATCGACGATTGATCGCCATAAAGATTGTATTCAGCCATGGCTTGAGCAATGGCACGATAGTTTTTTTTGAAGTCTTCTCGGTTGGCCAAAATAATTTGAATCAACTCGTGTAAAGTTGCGAGGTCGGCTTGTGGTCGTTTCACCAATTCCATTGCTAGTGCCAGTGTTTGCCCAAAGTTTTCATCTAGCCCTATCATTGTGAAAGAGGTAGATTGATCACCAACCGATAGGTTAAAATCAGACCCCAGTTTGTACCACTCTTTTTTCAACTCCGCAGATGTGAATTGAGATGTTCCGGACTTATCCAATAGCAAGGCAGCCGCACCTAATTTTTGATGGTGGAGTTTACCCACTTCAAAAGAGAAAGTGAGGGTGAACAGGTCGTTGACCGGGTTTTCGGAATGATACAGCTTGACCCCCGGATAGTAGTC
>DTUY01000014.1:0-3110 GCA_012963885.1 Candidatus Poribacteria bacterium
GTCTTTGTTTTTGGCCTGTTGCAGTTTTTCGTATTCTTCCGCTAAAAGCCTTTGGGTATGGGTGGAAGGTAGTCACTATCCCCATCAGACAATGCCTCTCCTCTTCCCCTATTCTGAAATTTACCACTACCTCTCGATCTGGACACTTATACCAGCATCACAAAAAGTAGTTCCAACGTATTTCTCTCGCAATCTCCAATTTGAACTTCATTAATATCTTTATCAATTACAGATTAGCTATATAAGCCAAACTAGCAAAACTAACCCAAGCATCCCTTCCATTAAACAAACTCACATGGGCCCAGTCATCTCGTACTTCCAGCACTTCAACTTCCGTTCCTGCCGACATTGGTTGGGAAAATCGCTGCGGGGCATTGATGGAATCTGCAACTCTTGCAATTGTGTCGTCCACCGTTATCACAGCATCCTGACCTTCACTTGTAGTAATGTCAACTATATAAAAAACCACGAGTGCCACCCACAGCAACAGAGGTAAGAGGGCAAGGTTTCTGGCCAAAATCAAGCGCCAACGAATTGATATAGAAAATCCTATGGAAGCGAGCAGGAAGAATAATGCAGCGAGGCCCGACTGTTCGGCAGCGGATAGCGATTTGCGCCAGATAAAAAAACTATCCAAGACACTCTCTTCAGTTGGCCTTGGTACCCAATTAGGAAGAAGTGTGCGTGCCTGTTGGAGGTTTTGTAAAGCCTGGAAATGGTCGGGATCCAATTTCAATGCTCGCCGAAAGGCCAATACCGCATCCCCAAGGTTTTCCGCTTGCAGGGCAGCGGTACCAATATTGGTATAAAGAGCGGCAGTTCCAACTCCTTGCTCGGATACGTGGGAAAAGAGATGCTGCGCCCTCTGAAATTTTTCCATGCGATCTTCTCTTTTTGTTGCTTCCTGTGCCTGAGCATAAGCCATAAATGCCTGCTTAATCTTACCTTCAAGGAGCCCAGCCGCCTCCACTTGAAACTTAGTGGCGATAATTATAGTTGAGAACATTACAAGATATTTCAGGCATTCGTTGATTTTGATACCAATTCTGTTTTTATTAACCACTTCTATTTGAGTGTCCCATTAAATATGAAAATAGGTTTGGATTTGACTTCTCTTCTGACCATACTATTTCGCCCCCTCTAACATCGCATCAGCCCATGCTAGGGCTCGATCTCTGAGACTACTATCGACTGTTGAACTCACACCCTCAGGTGCATACTCAAGTGCATCACACTCAGATAGAAGAGATTCATATTCTTTTCGGGAAACAACTTCCGCAACTGCAGCCATTCGTCTAAGAGAATCGCTTAGATCTCCCAGACTGGCAGCGGTTGAAATTGTGTTTCTTTGCGATTTTAGTTCCTTTAATTTTTTAGTAATATCGGGATCCACATCCGCCCGCCGTTTCATGATAGAAGCAATAATCAGGAACATGAAGGCCAGAGTATAAGACATTCCTTGTTGCAACCACCCTCCCAAAAAATTTCTGGATGAATGGGTCAGCAAATCGATGTCTTTGTTAATGGATAGGTCGGCGCCACTTAAGGTGAAATCAGGTCGTGTTGTTTTGGCGCTTTGTTGAACTTCAGGCTCTTTCTCCTTTGGACCTCCCTCAACTTGGTCTGCCCGCACCACATCCTGCGCGGAAATCATTTGTGCAGCTTTCACTGACAGGGCAATGGGGCGCGAACGTGTGGTTTGAAATTCTTTCAGATCAGGATCAAACCATGAGTAGGAGATAGGTGGGATTTCACGGACTCTATTATTCAAGACCCGGATGACCAGTTCAAAACGTTTCCCATCACTAATGTATTCTCCCGCAATTTTACTATCGGGAATCCGGAAATCACTATTAGGCAAATCAGCGGCAATAGAAGGCAGTGAGGCATTTTCTACCTCTGCACCTCCCTTCAAAATAAGTGTCACGTTAATTGGATCACCAACTTGCACTACCGATCGATCGGCACTAACCTCCAAAACAAATCCCTTGCCAACTGCCCCGGCAAAACTAGCAGGACGGCCTTTTAACGGTAAAGGTAACACCATAAGTTTCAGTTTCTTGTCATCCATTCTTAGTTTACGAGACTGGGCCGCGGTACGTCTACCAAAGAGATCACGCTGCCAACGTAAACCTTCATCCACACTTACCGAAGCTGGTTCAATATCGAATTCTCCAGCCTTCAGAGGTACCATAACACGATTGACTTTCCACACGACATATGTTTTGCCTTGATTTTGGGCTGATCGTACGTTGGCTGGAAATGTCTGTTGACCGGAATTAAGTAATATGGAAAAAGTATTATCCTCCTGCTTATCCTCATCATAAAATTGGAAGTCTTCCTGGCGATCAAACAAAGGCACTTGAGCCTGCTGATTAATCAGGTTTTCGACGCCATTGGATTCCACCCACCATTCTAAACTGACAGGTATCCGCTGGCCCACATAAAGATCACCTGTGGGTATGATTAACTTGATCCGCTGGTTAGTAGCCATAGGTATCTTTTCAACATCAATTTTTGCACTAGCTACTCGTTTCCGGATATTACCCTGCACAACTGAAAATGGCCCGACCTGATAACTGCCCACCTTTCTCACCAGAAAACGCAAATGATATTTAAATACCACACTCCGGCTTTGGGTCATACGACCGTTTATAATTTGAATACTGGAGCTGATGTTAGGGCTTACTCCAACAAGATCCAAAGAGCCATCTGTTGGCTGTTCAAATTCAAGCTGTGGTTGAGGATTTTCTTCGAACCCTTCTGCCACAACCTGCAACTCTAAAGGAACGCCTGAATAATATGGGGGACGTTGGGCCGTTTGAAGACTTGCTGATTGAGCCCAACTATGGGAACTGCACAAGTCAAATAACAACATTAACACCGGGAAAACTGCTAAGATTAAACGCCTCAGGTTTGCACATTGACTCACGTTACATTTATTTTTTATCACCAGTCTTTCTCCACCGGCTCATAACCAGAACTCCGTTTTTGCTTTTCTTTTTGGTCCTGACGACGCTGCGCCTCGCGATCACGAACCCCCTGAAGCATTTGATTTAAATTCCCTTGTTCTTGTTGCTGCTGCTGGTTTTGTTCTTGCTGCTGCTGGT
>DTUY01000014.1:3120-12832 GCA_012963885.1 Candidatus Poribacteria bacterium
TTGTTCTTGCTGCTGCTGGTCTTGTTCTTGCTGCTGCTGTGGCGGTTCTAATAAAGCAAGCGCTTGGATTAAGTTCTTCGAGGCTGCCTTTTGTTGCGGTCCAATATCGTCAAGAGGGATTTCATCTCTCGTCATCATGTATACTACATTATCCATTTTTAGCTTTGCGTCGCTGACCAACTGACCTGCTCGCTGAATTTTTTCAAGAATCTGACCCGCGTCAACATTTTGACCTGTGTTCTGAGCTGATTGTTGTACTATATGTTCCGACTGCTTTGCTAAAGCATCAGCTATAGTATCAGTAACTGCGGACAGAGAATGCTGCTTTGCTGACAAAGGCCCCAAGCGGGACAAAGTTTCAGCTTTACTAGCAGTTTCTGCCAAGGTGACGGCATCTTGCGTTTCATCCCCCAACTCCACTTGTTTTTGAGCCGTATCTCGAAGATGTTCAATTAAGGAAAAGAACAGACGGCGTAATTGCTCTATAGTTTGAACCGATCTGTCCACTGACGATTTGACCGGCCGCAATGAAGAAATCGAAACAGCATTCACACCTTTTTTGCTAATAAGGTTAGTCAAAATTTTTCGATTGGATGTAAATTGTTCCAACGCTTTTTTCTGCAACCTCTTAGCTTCTTCCAAACGTGTTTTTTCCACTTCCAGTTCAGTCGATTGATTAGCTGAAGACTGGCTGGGAAGCATATTACCAATTTGTTTTTTGCTAGTGGATGATTTTCCCCCGATTTGAGCCTGACTGGCCATTTGCTCCTGCACAATATTGAGTTGATTTAAATCAAGCTCTATCAAGTTTGCCAAGCGCACAGTTCTTTCTATATTTTTGTCTTGAAATTCTGAAATTAAAGGGAAGTATTCGGAGACCTGTTGTAAGAATTCAATTTTACTTGCCCCACGGCTTATCAAATCATCGGTTGATGAATTATTAACAGTAGGGAATGGCACTTCATTTACAGCGGACGGATCCAAATATTGTTGGATTCGTATTTGATCTTGATAGACCGACTCAATAAGCTGACGCAAATCCAAAAAAAACTCGCGAGCAGTAGCCAGGGAAGTGATTCCTTCATTTTGTAATCCGATGGCATTTTCATAGTAGAAACTTTCCAGTTGAGCAATAGCATCGGAAAATCTCTGCTGGGATTTCCCAATCCACGGCACTGCCTTCTGTAAATTTCCAATAAGTTGTTGTTGTTCAGGATCCTCTGGCATTTCTTGTTCTGTTTGGTTCGCCAGGCCTGCACTTAAACCTTGATAAAGTTCCTGAACACGTTCACTTAAACTGGTTTGGGTATCTGTCAAGTATTCTCCTGTCAACCAGACTGGTAACCCTCGACCTGGTTGTAGAGACAACTTTTCTCCTTGATTAGCTTTGACACCTGTTTGTTGAATTAATTCCACACTATCATTGAGCAACACATCAATGCGTGTGACTGGATCAAGTAGTTGGTCCCGACCTCGCTTTAGTTCAGTAAGCGCAGTTGCTGCGCGACGATATGCTCTTTCTATCTGGGAAGTTCGAAGGCGACGTCTAGCTTGCCCCATTCGCTCCTGACTTCGATGCAGATAATGTAAAAGCCTTTCCAACTGTGCAACCCGCATCTTGTCTTCTGGAGTTTGATCACTCTCATTTTTTCCGCGCAGACTATCAACTTCACGACCAGCATCTTTAGTAAGCTGTTGGCTTTCTGACAACACATCTAATTGCTGAACAGCCAATGATCGAAGTTTTCGCCGTGACTGTTTACTTGTGTAAGTTTCCACCTCCCCTAAATCCACTTCCTTCCGAACAACGTCTAAAAATTCCCTTTGTATTACAATGGTTTCATTGACTTTCTTCAACAGATCGCCCTTTTCAATTTTCCCCAGAGAATCAGACAATACCATAGCGCGTTTTAAAACGACTTCCAAATTGTGACGAGCGTCTATATCATCTCTCAAAGTAACGGCTTCTCTAAACCAGTCAGCTGCTCTATACAGAGATTCCAGAGCAGACTTTGGTTCAGTTTCCAGAAGACTGTCGGCTCTTTCAACTTCCACCCAACCCAGATTATAAGTAGCATTGTATCGTACGACACTATCAGTTCCAGCGTTTCTTCTCGCCTCCCTGAATAATCTACCAGCTTGGTCCCACAAATCGGCGTCAAATTTTTGCAGTGCTTCGTTATAAATGGTTCTGGGATCTTTTTCCTTCTCTCTCGAATTTGCAGCCTGTTCTCCTTCCTCTGCCTCTATATTAAGGGACGCTGATTCATCAGATGGAGGGGCTGTTTCATCAAAAATAACAACTGGCTGCTTATCATTCTGTTGTGCTAGGGCATCAACTGAAAAAAGCGATAGCAGCATAATAACAATGATAATAGTAGTATTGCTCAAAAACATAACACTGAGGATTGTTAAACTGACTATTCCATGTTTCTGCGAGGTAATTGTTGACCCAGAACTCATCTGGCCACTACCGATCGTACTAACCACAGCACCCAGTAAACTTAACAGCCCCAACAACAAGGTGATTTGAAACGAATCGTTCCGAACAGTTCTACCCCTTCCATCCATTTCACCTCGAGTTAAGCCAGCAATATGAGTATCAAATATAGATTTGAGATCCAGTACACCAGTACCTGCAGGAATGTAAGCGCCTTCTGTTAAGAACGCTATTTCACGCAATAAGTCGCCGTCCAAGCGACTCTTTACAATTTCCCCATCACCATCCCTTAACATACTGCGCGCTCCAGTTTTTGGATCCGTCATCATTATCTCACTGCCATTTTCATCCCCAAACCCAATGGAGAGAATACGAACTCCCCTTTCCGCTGCATCTTTGGCCGCTTCAATAGGAAATGAATCGTGGTCTTCGCCATCTGTGATAAGTAAAATAGATCTTGAAATATCTGCCGTATCACCGAAGCCAGCTACGGCCTTGCGAATAGGCTCCTCTAATCGAGTGCCTCCCCGCACAACAGTATGGGGGCCAGCTTGATCCAAGACCAATCTCAGAAACCCAAAATCTGGGGTTAATGGCGACAACACTGATGCACGACCAGCAAAGGCGATTAAACCAACTTGATCTCCATCCAGATAGGTAAGAAGATCAGTTAACTCCGCTTTTGCCCGTTCCAGTCGACTGGGGGCAACATCTTCAGCCAACATGGATTTGGATACGTCTAGACAGACCATGATTTCTGCACCCACTCTGGGAGTAGCAACAAATTGGAATCCCCACTGAGGTCGCATCAGTGACAGTATCAGGAAACATCCACAAAGAACAAGTAAGATGATTCGTAAATACCTTCTAGCTGGGGAAGGATTCTTCACCAAACGTGATTGCAAAACAGGGTGCATAAATAGGGAAAGGTCGCCGCCTAAACGATGCTCCAACCAAATCACAACAACAAGTAAACACGCAACGCCCCAAAATAAGTGGAACCATTGTGGCTCCGCGAAATGCAGATTGCTCATGGTAACCTCCGCAATACCGTGCCCCCAGACAACATGGATACAGCGATCAGTATCAGAGCTACAAGTACAAAAACACTGTAATGTTCACGATACTGCAAATAACGAATTTCAGTTATTTCGCTACGTTCTAATTCGTCTATTTCTTTGTATACTTCTTTTAGCCCATCGGCATCTCGAGCATGGAAATACTTCCCACCGGTTCTCACTGCGATATCTCTTAAAGCCTGTTCATCAATTTCGACCCTAGCTCTTCGCAGAGATACCCTTCCGTCCTTCATAGTTACTGGCATCGGAGCCAATCCAGTGATACCAGCAGCAATAGTATAGACCTTAATGTCATTTGCAGCTGCTAAGTCTGCCGCATGCAGGGGTTGTATCACTCCAGCATTGTTAACACCATCGGTGAGGAGCACTACTACTTTGGATTTTGATTCATGATGGAGTAGACGTTCCACTGATAATGCCAGGCCTTCGCCTATAGCTGTAGCAGCCTCCGTTTGATGAGTTGCCACTTTTATATCGTCCATTATAGAAACCAAATTGCTATGATCCAGTGTAAGTGGACAGACACCATCCGCGTAAGTACCAAAGCTTACAATACCAACAAGGTCATTGGGTCTACCTTCCCCCGACTGGCCACCCAAAACAAATTCTCTAAACACACTCTTAAGCGCTTCCAGGCGGCTTACGCTATAATCACCTTCCACAAAGTCCCGAGCGTCCATAGAACCTGAGCGATCCATGGCCATAATGAGGGCAATCCCCTCCTTTTTAATTTTCGTGGTTGCGTCCCCAGTTCGAGGACCAGCTAGGGCAAACGCAATACACAATGCAGCTATTGAAAGTAGTACTGCCGGCAACTGCGAAAAATATACACGCGCGGTTCGCCGAGCCGAGTCTGGCAATACAAGACTAGAGTAAGTTACTGAAGATGGAATACGAATCGCCAACCAATAGACCAAAGGTGCAAAAAAACCAAGTAACAGAAATAAAGGATCACGGAATTCCCAACCAATTGAACTAACCATATCCCCCTTCCTTTTTTCCCCCTCCGGCCATTATTGCTTCTTCTCTGGGAACAGCATTTAAAGTTGATTCTGATTTAGATCTTCTCCGCATATTGGGAGATCGAGAAGCAGATGACTCATCCAACAACGGGGCGTCCTGTTTTGTTTGTTCGAGGAAATTGGTTGCTGAACGTAAAGCTTTATTAATCGATTCAGCACCTGGAATATGCCGGGCAAACTTAACCTGGTCTGCTTGACGTAAAAATTCCTGCAAGAAACTCTTATGTTCAGAAGTCAAATCCGGTGAAGTCGCTGCTACTTCCAAAAATTCTTCAGTTGTTAATTCCGGTGCATGTAGATCAAAGCGATCTTCCAAATAATGACGAACGATATCTGAAAGCTCGACAAAAAAAGCGCTCACTTCATCGCCCTCTGGATTTGGTCCCAACCTCAATTTATTTAATCGACTATAAGCAATATCAAATGCACTTCGCCGACGACTACGAATCCGATGTTGTTGCCAACCTCGCCAAGCAAATGGGAGCCCTAGTGATAAAAAGAGCAGTGTCAAAATTAAACCCACCCATAGCTTGGCTTTACCGGCACCTACAGGTGCTAACTCCCGCAACGGCGCTTTCATCTCATCCGCTACCCCCGTTGGCACAACAGATTCAACATTAAATTCAAGCCTCTCTGTTAACACCTCGTATGCATCTTCACCTTCCGGAGCCATAGGATTTCCTGGCCGACGATCTACAAACTCAATCATTAGTGAAGGAATGGCGTGGACGCCAGAACTAGGCGTTTGCAGTCGATACCGATGAGTGGCCAAGGAACGACCGTCATCATCAATACTCTTCCTAGGCACAAAATCCACAATATTGAATCGTTCCATGGACTGGCCAAACTCCGGCATCAGCAATTCAACGCCTTCTTCCGCACTAACTTCAAGCGTTAACGTTAAGATATCACCTATAACAGGCTTCGATGGCTGCAGTTTAACAGTTACCTTTACAGGACCTCGCTGGATTGAGTTTTGAATAAGATCAGGCCCCGTACCTTTAACATTAACGTTTTTTTTCTTACTTTCTTGGCCACTTTCATCCGCCAAATCGTGATTGTCTGCGTAAAGCGTATAAATCGAAAACAATGGGAAACATAACGCGGCAAAAACGGCTCTTAAAAAAAATGAATTACGAAAAATCATCGACGCAACCTTTTTTCCCTCATCCGAAAAAAATTCACTACGGGATCAACCACTGATCCCGATGCATCAATATGGATAAAATCAATTCCCTTCCTTCGCAAATTTCGCTCTAAACTTGTAACACGCTCTTTGCCAGCTGAAGACATTGACTCCTTAAAAGATCTCGAACTTGTGTCATAGAGGCGAGTAACACTGTTTTCAGAATCTTTAAGGGCAATTAAACCAACTCCAGGCATTTCTAATTCTCTGGGATCGGTAATAAGAACAGCTATAACATCATGTTTGCGATTGGCTGTCATTAACGCATGCTGGTAGTCATCATCTAAGAAATCGCTCACTAGAAAGCAGACAGATTTTCTTTTTGAAACTGAAAGGAGAAATTCCATAGCTTGGCCAATATCGGTGCCATGATTTGCAGTTCTTAAGTGCTTTCCACCTTTTTCTGTTCGCCAATTTTTGAACAGACGCTGCCATAAGCTTGGGTCTTGATTACCACTTCTCTCCCAGCTTTCTGGGGTATCTTGTCCATGGGCCAATACTTCACGAACTACACGCAAAGCATGCTTTTGCCCTTTGCGCGGCGGAATAAATTGTTCGATGTCACCATGGAATAAACACAATCCCACTTTGTCGTCATTTTGAATAGCTGAAAAGGCGAGCAAGGCACAGAATTCTGCGGCAGCGTCCCGTTTACTACGTTCACTTGAACCGAAATCTTGCGAGGGTGAAATATCCGCCATTAGCATCAAGGTGAGCTGTCTTTCTTCAACATAGCGTTTTACATAAGGCTGACCAACCCGAGCAGTCACATTCCAATCGATGGAACGAACATCATCGCCAGGAACATAGGGCCTCACTTCGTCAAACTCGATGCCTCCCCCCTTAAACGCAGAAATATATTCCCCGGCCAGAACATCAGCTACCTGACGGCCGGTACGTACATGGATTTCCCTGACACGCCTGATAATTTCACTTGCTAACATCAACGAACTCCAGAACTAAGGCACTAAAACAGAATCAAGAATTGTCTGAATGATACCTTCCGGGGATTTACCTTCCGCCTCAGCTTCATAACTCAGCATAATGCGATGGCGAAGCACATCCGGCACCAACGTTTTGACATCGTGGGGAGTTACATAATTCCGACCTTGCAAAAAGGCATGGACTTTAGCGCCTTGCATTAAGTAAATTGAAGCACGAGGACTGGCACCATGCTCAATCATGCCTTCCACGCCTGCCGGATTATCACCTGATTCAACTCGCGTGGCCTGCACTACGTCCACGATATAATTTCTCACCTTGTCATCGACAAACACCTGATCAACCATTTGTCGGGCAGCAAAAATTTCTTCAGGAGAAGTTACTTTGTTAATAACTGGTTCTGTCTGACCACCGGCCATGCGGTCCAGTATTTTACGTTCTTCATCCTTACTGGGATAACCCACTTTGATCTTCAACATAAAACGGTCAATCTGTGCTTCTGGTAAAGGATAGGTTCCTTCCTGCTCAATGGGGTTTTGAGTAGCTAATACCATGAAAGGTTGATCCATCTTATAGGTTTGACCGCCTATGGTTACCTGGCGTTCCTGCATGGTTTCCAACAGGGCTGCCTGAACCTTGGCCGGAGCTCGGTTAATTTCATCAGCCAAGACAAGATTAGAGAAAATAGGTCCTTTTTTTATGCTGTAAGTTGCTTCTTTTGGATTGAATATTTCTGTTCCAATCACATCTGCCGGCAGCATATCAGGAGTAAATTGGATGCGAGAGAATCCCGTATCAATGGCCTCTGCCAGCACTTTAACCGCGGTTGTTTTTGCCAAACCAGGCATTCCTTCTATCAACACATGGCCTCCAGCCAACATTCCCGTTAACAATCGATTGATCATGGTCTCCTGACCAACTAGTATCTTGTTGACCTCATTGATCAATTTGACTCCAAAATCTTTAAATTGATCGGTATTTTGTCCTTCGGTTACAACGCTCATTTTCTTTAAAACCTCGCTAAGCTAACTATGTTTCTTTATAAATGTCTTACAATAACTTTGTCTCTTCCTGCAACATCTTTATAATTTCTTGGCAATAGGTGCAGGCATTTTGAGGCGCATAGATTCACCAGAAACTAGAAGATCCATCTTAATAAGGAATTGTGGAGCTGCGGGTAGAAACAAGAGCTTGAAATTAGAGAAGTTTGGACCTTGCTAAATCAAGTTGCATTGGGCAAAAAACTACTGCATGTCCGAGCGTAATCAGCAATTTGCACTTTCCTTAAAATCATCTTTAGTCGAGTGAAATTTAAATTTAAGAAATAATTTGGCATTTTCATGGAAAACTGGCGTCTTACGACTAGTTCGTAAATAATTATGTGACTTGGGATAATCGATTGAGGAAGACAGCGTCGCGAACCAATTTTGTGCAACGATTAAAATTTTTGAAAGGTTTACTTTGTAACTGTATCCCAACTACACATCGTTGCCATCCTCGCTGGTCTTAAAGGTAGCTCCGTTGCAACCGAATTTGGTAGAGGACTCGATGACGTCGGTGCCCTTGCCGCAGTTTGGAAGAAGGCAAGCACAGGCTTCCTTAACCGCTAGGATCTTAGATTTGTCGATTTTTTTAATAATTTCACTGTTTTGATTTCTTGACATTTCCTCTCTCAGTCATCCTATCATTGTGGAGGATTCGAGTTTTGAACTCATACCGTACACATATCCATCGGAACATATAGCTTAGATTTACATGATAGAGTAATTGAGATTAACAAAGAAGGTCTGCTGAAGAAAACAGAAATTGCCGGCATGCATAGAATTTGCTATGAAACAGTATGTGCCTGGATCAAACCATATCATGAAACAGGTTCTGATGAATCACGGCAAGGGGTGAATTATGGTCATCAGGCACGATTTAATGATAGGCAGTCTATATTAGACTATATTGCGTTTAACCCGGATGCAGATGGCATTGAGATCAGTGACTCTGTCGTGCCAGAGTTAGTATTATCTACTTTTTACGACACATTAAAAAGAATGAAAATTAGCTATAAAAAAACAGCCGAGTACGAAGAAACTGATGAAACGAAGAGAGATCTTTTTAATGCTAAGATGAACAAACTCAGCCCGGAAGATTTAATCTATTATGATGAAACTGGAATTGATAATAACATCTCAGTCTGGAGAGGACGATCAGCTATAGGTGAGCGCTCATACGGTGAAAAGCCAGCTTTTAAAAAGGCGCGATTGAGCCTGATTGCCACTTGTAACTGTAGTTCAAAGGATCTGAAGACTTTTTCGGGATAGCTACGGCATGTTACGTTAGAGAATCTGCTGAACCATATAGGTAAATTGTTGCTTACCTATGATGTAGAATGTCCTTGAAATCCATCTGTTTACCTGCCTACAGTAGAGGCTGATAGGTGCGGATATATTACTATAGCTGCTGTTTAGCCCGCTAGATGAATCCTGACACAGACTTCATCCAGCTATTCGGAAGTGGGAGGAATCTCCTATCAGTCCACTCAGGGCTCACGGTCTCTGGCTTCCAGTTCTTAGTGAAGGCATTGAGCCAACTCAATATCTTTACATGGATAGGAGCCTCAAGTTGTAGCACTAGCTTAGGCATTCTATCACGATTGCCACATCAGGGTAAAGCAGTGAGGTTGCTAACAGAAATTGGCCTTGACGAATCAGCTAGCAACCAACCAGTCTATCTCAGGCTACACCCTTCTGGATGGGGGATGTACTGTGGGGTTACGCTGTCTTGGAAGCTGATCTTTTGCGCTGGAAAATTATCCGATGTTTTGTATGTACCGCCGTGGCGTATGCTGATATCCGTTTGCGAGAGTAAGGGAAAGTCTCCGTTGGATTGTTCTCCCCCTACAGAGTATCAGGCGGGCGGGTACTGACCAATCCCAACAAGGTTATCACAGGAGAAATCTTACATGTAGACAACGGTTATCATATTATGGGCACTGCTTCTAAACAACTCTGAGTTCTCAGAGCTTTGAGTAAGGTTGGAAAAAACCTTGTCT
>DTUY01000015.1:0-2029 GCA_012963885.1 Candidatus Poribacteria bacterium
AATACCTACCTTAACGAAAACGAAGTCCTGGATCAAAGACAAGCTGAAAACCCAACCTGCGAAATGCTCTGTATGTATTTTTTCTCCCATGTTGCACCTCAACTTGAGGGTTACGATGTTGAACTTAGCGGAGTTGAGGTAGAAATACGCGAACCAGAGGGCAATGAATGGGGGTCAGCAAGGCTGGAAGTTGACTAAAAGGTTGTATTTACAAAATAGTATTGAGAGACTACAAACCGGGATGTTTGAAAGTTTACTTTGTTGGTGGCATAGTAACGTTTCTGTGGTTATCATTAGCCGATGGAGAAGATTTTACCGGCTACAATACCCAACATTCAGATAAAGCTGGCATCAAAAATGCCTGAATTGAAAGGTTAGGATCCTGGGTGGTTGCTGAGAGTAGATTCAAGGCAGAGGGATAGTTCGAAGCTAGCATCCCAGGTGTCAAAAACATGTAGTGCTATCCCGATACATTTTGGCGGTAAGTCCTGATTAGATGATTGGTCACTATGTCGATGTACTGACTTGTGTTTTGAATCTTGTTCCAAGGCAAAACAGTATCTCGACCAAAATGCCAAACGCCCTCAGTCCAAGGGATGACTCCAAGGCGTCCAAGCTCTACCTTGAATGCTTCTTTTGCTGGTATTGTGTCTTTCTGCATAATGCGATAGCCGATGGCATCCATCAAATATCCCATACTCACGATACCGACCCCGTGAGTTAATCTGATTTTCTTAGGTGGGAACTCCCATGCCTTAGAGTAAACTTCACTGACCGCAGCCCAGTAATTTTTCAGAATGGATAGGCGCTTTTGCTTACGAGTAAATCGGCTCAAAACTCCATCGGTCATCCCATTCTCCAGCATTTTTAAGACCGACAGATCTTTGATGTTGGCATGTTCTAAATGCCCATAAGTGATGGTCTTAATGCGCAGATAAAACGGTGAACTGGGATCCAAATTCAACCGTTCAAGTAATTTATAAGCCTCACGGCGTTTTCTAAGCTTGGGCGGCACATCACCCTCGATTGAAGGCAAAAGTTCATACACCAGACTTTTAGGAAGCGGTTTGGTATTATTGACAAGAATAAACTGCTCGCGTTCTTCTGAAACACTCCCCGATTCAAACCCCACCACAGACACAGGCAAGCTTTCTTTTTTCATCAACCTCAGTGCTGCAGCACGCTGTTGACCATCAACGATCCAGCCAGGTTTTTTGTCATCATTGACATCAATTCTAAGCACACCCAACTCGCTATCACCGAACGCCTGAAGCTTTTCGAAGTGGAGCTTCTGCTGAAATGCAATCACAAGAGAATTAGGTAAAATAGCATCTTTGCGCTCCAAGTACGATTTGATATCCGTTATATGGTCTGTTACTTCTGGTCTCTGGTAGCCCAGGAGTTTTTGATCGTTACTTCGCTTAACGCGTGACACAGTAGCGAACTGTGCGATTTTCTTGCCGTTAATAACAAACGAATATAGGAATTTACCTGGATTTTGCTCAGTCTTAATACAAGGTACGGAAATCTAGGTCATGGTATCTCGCTCCTTCTTTAATTGCTGATAACTGTAATTTAGATTGTGAAATCCACGTCTTTTATTCCGGTTGAAGCCTCGGAAAATGATGACTTCGACACCCACCTCCTTGCAAACACGGCAATCGCATTTTTCCCAAGGGCGTTCTGAAAGTGTTCGAGCATAAGCCTCAGAATAATCGCGTGACGAGAATAGAAGGTCTTCATACGTTTGAAGATTCTCCAGCGCCTTTGACAGACAAATCTCTCGCTGAGCATATTTCCTGACGGCAGATAAGGCTGCATTTTCTGCCCTCTGTACGTCTTCTTGATTTAGGATGCCTGACTGAATACGTTTCTTGACACTGGTTTCGATAACTTGCGGAATTCGGATTGCCGTATAGTGTTCATGTTCGGAAAAGTAATTATTCACATCGTCTTTAAAGGCTTGGATGAGTGGTGAGGTGCTATCAAATGAGGTAATATTAAGACCATTGAAAGCTTCCAGACTCCC
>DTUY01000015.1:2129-3364 GCA_012963885.1 Candidatus Poribacteria bacterium
GGTTAGGTCGTGGCGATTCTGATCCAAAGTCATATTCTGGATCGATATAGTCAAGATTATCGGCAAAAAAGAACTTCATTGCTCCACGCCTGTGTAGATCCGAACTAGCATATTGGATAATTCGTTAACATCTTTAGGATTATTCTGTAGCCCGTTCCAGGGCTTATTTAATTTCCCCCACCTGCCACCGGTCCAGGCACAGTGTGGAACAATGGGTTGGAGGCTCTCCTTGATGCGTTGGCCAGCATTCTCCTCATGTGGCAGAATCTGTACCATCACCCGATCCATCAAAGTGCCCATTGATTTAATGCCCAGTCCATTCATCAAGCGACTCTTCTGAGGTGTTAGTCCCCAGGCTTGCGGAAACAGATCTCGAACAGCACTCCAATAAAGATTAATCACTTGTCTACTACTTTCATCGTCAATCTCACCAGTAGCAACATTCTTGTATTGGTATAGGCAACCGTGTACACCATTGAGACTCTTACGGATTACTTCGATGAGAGATGTATCTGTAATAACCGCCACTTTGTTCTTACTGCGGTCGGTCGTCTCCCGTCGGATCAACCCCTTGAAGGGAGATTCAGGATCTCTGTTGAGAATATTACAAAGGGCAGATGGGATCTTATTCTTCGCCAAACTTGGCGGCAGATCCGTATTCACTTCCGGCAGTAATTCGTTGATCAAACTGTTCGGTAGGGGCTTTGTCTTGTTGACGAGCAGAAATTGTGTCCTGTGGTTTTCAAAATCGTCACTGGCAAATGCGGTCACAGGAACATTTTTATCGCAGGCTTTTGATTTTGTGATGGCTAGCGTACGTTGTTGCCCATCAACGATCCAAGCACATTTTTTCCCTTCTTCACCAATAGGTATCTCCAAAACACCGGATATAACATCTTGATTTCCAACCTTAGGCCCCGACTCTGCTTGAAAGTGGCTTCTGTTGAAAGCGCCGAAAATAATGGCGTGTGTTAGAATGGATGCATCATTGTTCAAGTAGTTTGCAATTTCATCTACATGGCTTCGAACTTCCTTGCGCTGATAGCCAAGCAATTCGCCTGCTTCACCGCGCTTAATTCGTGAAACATCAGCAATTCTTAGAATATCACTTCCCTTGATATAGAATGAATAGAGTGGGATATCAGGGGCTTGTTTGGCTAGCAGTGCGCGCACTTTGATTGACTTTTTCATCAAAAGAGTCCTCGGTCATTTTCGGATTGATATTTACGGAACAG
>DTUY01000016.1 GCA_012963885.1 Candidatus Poribacteria bacterium
GGTGCAGCACCAGCTATTGTCGGTCACAAGTACTACCCCTTCATGAACTACACCATGCCTGAACATGTCTCTGGATTAAAGGGATTGGGATAGTTAGCCATTAAGACTGTTTCTGCAGGTTTTATGGAACTTAGAATTTCTTTCAAGACGGCCGCAGCTTCTGCTAAATGAACCCAGTTCTCTGCCATGGCAAACATAGCTACTGGTTGACCGACAATAGCTGGTGCTGCACCTTGCCCAAAACATTGGGCTACCACAATCAGATCAAAGATATTAACTGTGCCGCCTCCATTGGTATCAACACGTGTCTTAACCTCTTTCCCAAAAGCTTGGCCTACCAGAATTAAGTCAAAAAGATTGACTGTACCGTCTGCATTGACATCACAGGGGAGACACTGAAGAGGGTAATGGTAGTATCCACTATATCTCTCGGGATTGCTTGTCCTTTGGGACCACCAAATTCAACCTTTTAAAAATACAGGTAACTTTCCCCATCTTTTATAGCTTTGAAAGTTAATGTTGCAAGTGCACCAGATGCTTCTACACCTCCAGCGCCCAGATAAACTGAACTCAACCCAGTTAGAGTTCCACTTTGATTGTTAATTTTCCCCTGTTGAACAATCGTTTTGAAGGCCAATGTGAACCGTGAGAAGTTGCTCCATGAGATACTACAAACCAAAATGGCAGGAAACAGGAAGATAGTAACGTGGGAATCTGTAAGAGATGTTGTTTAATTTTGTCCAAACGAATGGTTACTAACCATAGAATAGCAATTGACAGAAGGACAATTACAGTAGACACCATATGCGAGAAGTAGCAGCATACCATGATTAGACTGAGTATAGCGACATGCTTCGGGCACAAGTTTTGGTGGTGCTTCCACCAGTATCCAACTGCTAATAGAAAAAGCCCTACACTATAAGAAAAATTATAAAATCCCATGTTGAGTAAGTAGTTTATACAAAGGGGACGAAGGTTTAAGCTAACCATTTTTTTGTTGGATTTACGCTGACCAGAAGATACCTGCCACTTAGAAGGAATAATAGTACATATCCTGTTAACAACAATTTTTCAACGATTAATAGGTCAACAATAAACATTAGCATTGCCATGACCACGTGACCAAACCAGTTTGGCATTAAGATCGTAATACTTCTGGAATAACGGATATTCATTAGTGTTGGAGTATTCTTTGACGATCAGTGCATTATAGACATGACTTGGGCCATCTTGGGAGGGGAAAAATTAGATTGACCAAATTGGTAGAAGGTAGAGCAGAACAAATAGTAGAAATATCCTGTCTTCCCAGCTACTATACGAATTCAGTTTACTGGTAATGATGTATTGTATCATTGCTTGTTTTTAGCCGTAAGCTCCGTGATCGAGGAATCCGACTAGGCGTTTTAATCTGGGATTGGCATCTTTGTAGACATGTTCAGGCATGGTGTAGTTCATGAAGGGGTAGTACTTGTGACCGATAACTCTTCGTCCATAGGTGATTTGGGCGACGTACCGAGGTCGGTCACTTTGGTTGGGACCGCCACGGTGCCAGACTTGATTGTTAAACATAGTTACACTGCCGGCTTTTCCCAGGTTGTGTTGGATTTTATCTTCCCATTCTGTTCCTTCGATCTGACTCGGTGGACTAGCGGCGAAGAGATGGGATCCGGGTATGGTTTCCGTTCCACCATGTTTAATTTCTGTGACATCAGTTAAGTAGTAATTTGCGGTGAAAAACAAAACGGGTAGTCTAATGTTTTTGGGAGGCTGGCCATCTGTAACGATCAGGTGTGGTGCGTCATCCTGATGCCAGCCAGTGATTCCACCACCGGGCGGTGTGATAAAAGAGTTGTTATGGATTACATGACAGTTGGAAGCAACCAGCGCTTCGGCAAAACTGACGATTGGTTCCAAATCGAACAGGTTGAGGTTGGCAGGACTATGTTCGAACATTTGGTGGCAGAGTTGGATTTTGGATCCTCCATCTTTTCTGTTTAATTTGCCGGGTGGGTCATCACTGCGTGTTGTGAAATTCTGCAGGGCCCAATCCAGATCTTTTCTAAGCTGGGCACAGTGTTTTTCGGTTAGAACCTCTTCTAAAAATAAACACCCTTGTTGGTTAAAAGTTTCCACCCATGTTTCGATCTGTTGTTGATCGACGGTATAATCGGATTCGAATCTTTGGTTGCTTGTATCTTGCTGGATTTGAGAATTCATCTTTGGTTCCCTTGAGAAGTATTAGTATTATTGTATTAGGTTGTTAGTTGCTCTGACGGGTCGAAAGAGCGTTTGGCGTTTAGGTGGCATGGACTCCAGAAGTTTGGGGTGTGGATCCCAATCGTGCCACTTACTGTTGATTGTATTGTAGCAGCTGAATATGGCTACGCGATCGTTTTTTGTGTTTGTCCATGGATGTGTGCTGTGACTGCTTCAGTAAAGAACACTAGGTAACCAGCTGGGCAGGATATTCTGAACCTGCTGAGTTCCGATCTGCTGAACCAGCTTAGGTTTCCGTCTGTTGATCTGAAGTAGTATGTCGTGTCAAGTTATTAGTTACCGACCGCATCCTCTAGCTCTTGAAAGGGGTCATTGGGTTGACCGATGGCGTAAACTTTTCCCTTTTGGTCTACTACTTTCTGACGGAAGATATCAGCGAACAGAATCATCTGTTCATCCTGTACAGGGATTTCCACTTCAATCTCCTGATCAGGCCCGAAATCGAAATCTGGAATCCCCTTGAGGCGAAGTTGAATATTACCATAAGGAACTTTTCTAACCCGTAACTGACGGCCGTCTGCCTGGGCTTTCTTGAACCAATCCGCCTTAGCCAGCGAAATTGGTTTCCCCACCGCAGTCAGCCCGACGTAAGCGTCATCGATAAAGACCGAAGCTCCCTGTGGACTGGAGACAATCAGCAAATCAGCTCCCAGATCAGACTGACGTGAGTCAATCAGGGTTCGGTAACCGTTTTGCACCACCGCTTGACATTCCCAGATACCCCGATCATAGATAATACCCACCTGATAATCCCCAGCAGTGACAGCACTCAACTTATAGGGTGTTCTACCCACCTTGCGCCCGTCCAGAATCACCTCCTGATTATCCGGTATCGATTTAACCAGCAGCGTGCCGGTTTCAGCCTGTTGGTTGCCGTATTTCTGGTAGTACTGTTCCAATACACGCAGGTAGAGATCCTTCAGTTCGGTTGAGTCACGCGTCAGTTCCAGTGTCCCGCCGGTGGCCGCCACTAGCTTCCTCAGCTTCTCTTCATCCACCCGGCCCAGACCGATACCGTAGACAAAAATCCCTTCTGAGACGTTCATCTTCTGCAGATCCGGCAGCGTGTATCGA
>DTUY01000017.1:0-2547 GCA_012963885.1 Candidatus Poribacteria bacterium
CGGGATTTAATGGTAGCAAACCTGATGAGCTGATCTCTGTCAAGACTCAAGGCTTAATTGCACATAGGCTTTATCAACTTGAATCAAGTCGGGAACGTTATGCCAAGACCATCATGGATATTATAGAAAAACATTGGCATGAGGACGAATTGTTAGCTGAAATCAACCGAATCGAGGTCATGGTCAAACCACACCTAGTTCAATCCCAAATCTACGGTAATGACAAAAAACAAAAGTCAGAAGACGTGTTTGCTAGTTCCTTAGACAAAACGCGCAAATTCATCTGTCAACGTCGATCAGATATTACCCAAGAAATTGCCAATGGAATGCCAGAGAGAAAGAAATCACCAGGGAAACCACTAACTATCGCGCCAAAAAAAATTAGGACATTTGCTCTTGGTTGTACAATAGGGGGATGCGTAGGTTGTATTACTGGAACTTCTTTCAATCTTGCCAGAGAACTTGCTAGCTGGATTATCGGGTTGTTTTAAGTAAGACTTGATTTGGCTACATAAAAATGCACTAAGCATTGTTTCTGTGGCCATGTACAAACAGCCAGTTCAGAAAACTACATTTATAATTAAAATAGAAACTTGTAAGTTGGGACGCCAAGAAACGCACCACGCATCATCCAGAATCCACCAATGATAAACTCTCCCAAAATGATTCCTGTGAAAAATGGAATACCCTGTCTATGTAACTTTAGTCCACCGGATCGCAATATGGTGTATTTGATTACCCAACTAATGAGAATGGAGAACCAGAATAGATTCATTGACCAGTTGCTCGCCACAGCATAACCGGCTGGATGTAGTGGCCACCAAAACAAGTTCATGCGTAAAACTGCCAATAGGAACGTAAAAGAGAAACCAGTCCCCATGGCCAAACCTGCACCATAATCGACTGACGAAGGCAAACTTAGCCATCTCTGCAGTTGACCAAAAGATTCTGGCACTTTACCCACATTTGAAACACCAAAACGATAGAACGAGTCCAAAGCAGCCCAGAAGGAGGTCACGCTGCTGACAACAGCGGCAATTACAATTGCCCAGAAAAAAATTTTCAAGTGCATACGACTACGTTCCGCCAGCTTAAATCCTTCAAGTTGATGAGGCATAATATGCCCACGATAAGCCCGGTTAAAAAACTGGTAAAACGAAAAGATCGTCAAATCCCCGGCAGTGAAGGCACGAGATCCTAGTGTGTCAACCATCATGTAATGCGCGCCAGCGCGATGAAGGTCATGTACAGGAGAACCAAGCTCAGCACGCATCCGAGTGATTCCGATAGACAAGACGAAATAAATAATAAAAAAGATCATAGACGCCCAAAAAGTCATTCCAGCCCTAACGGAAAAAGCAATCAGGAGCGTAAACCCGATTAAAGCACCAAACAGCGCATTCGCATAGCTAATTGGTTCTTGTGCGGAATCCGTGTTGTGTATCTTTTTTCTAAAGAAGACGGTGGAAAACATCTGCCTGATATGATGTCTCGTACCCCAAATCGCCAAAACGCATAGACCTATATAGGCTCCTGAGGTCTGGGCTTCAATATAAGGAAAATTCGGAAAGTTTCGCAACCCAAGCACACTTCCAAACACCCGTTCAGCTTTCCAAAAAAGATAAAAGAACCAGCAGGAGAATGAGAGATCCAAGGGCATAAAGAACGCAAGTCCTACTGCGTAAGGAAAAATTGGAATGGGAGTCCATCCAATAGCGTTCCAAGGTGGTGTGGTAAAAAAAGGTTGTAAATCATAAAGTTGACCACCGAACCCTGGGACAGCTGGATACAGAAAATGAAGACCGTTAATAAAATCCACGCCTCCAGCCAGTATAAATCCAATCCACATAACCTTATTCCTAAGAAACAACTCTGGTTTAAGTGTCAGATGTAAAGGCAGTTGAATAATCGGATAACTTAATTTTTCGTTTTCGATCCACTGTTTACGAACAATTACTGTCAGACATAACATAACGAAAGCAAGAAGGCTAATGAATCCAGACCAAACTAAGACTGGTGTTAACCAACGAACTATATGGGATTTTAGATAAATACTTGAATCACCTTCGTGAAAACCACTTAGAACAACAACATCACTGACAACTAACCAATCGGGAATGTAGTGAAAAAATAAATTCTGCCACTCGTTTTCGGTTGTTGCCATCCACTTTACTCCTCCCACAAACGTGATGAGAACCTGCATCATATCTAGTCCGGAAATCCCAGAAGCCACAGATAACATGGTGTATATCAACAACAGTTCAGAAGTGTTTAGTGCAAAACTTGGAAGGGAGTGTTGGAGAAACAAATTAAACAATGTGATAAAAAACAGTACAAAAATCACATTAAAAAACAGGGAAAAGGTAGTTGGATAACTTGACCCCCAAGTTGCTCCACGCATCAACCAAAGATTGTTGATAGGAATCAGAAGAATTCCGATTAAAATCGCGATGATGCGGGTTTTACGTACGTTGTCAGATTTGGTTGTCATCAGCAAACTATAATTTTCAAACTTATAATCAATCGCAACCTTGGTTAACCTTAGTG
>DTUY01000017.1:2647-37596 GCA_012963885.1 Candidatus Poribacteria bacterium
AGCAAACTATAATTTTCAAACTTATAATCAATCGCAACCTTGGTTAACCTTAGTGTAAGAGTTCGTTTGAATATTTGATAGAATTGTGGCTTTGAATTCTCAAAGAAAGGAGAGGAGTATTTTTAAGAGATTTATTTAAGTGTGTAAAAGTCTTTCCAATCCTGGTTATTTTAAGACAGAATCCAAGAGTTTTCAATATGGTGTAAGTATGGTCGCTTTCTAATACCACACAACATCGATTATCATATTTCTTACTTTGCTAGCATTTATAAGATTCTTTTGATATTGAAACCCAATAAAAAAAGCGATGTTATTTGACAACATCGCTCAATATTATTTGGGTGCTAATAAGATTAAATAGCACGCCACAAATAATGTATAAACACCAGAAGGCTATTCTGATAATTTAATTGTTGCCCATCGAGTGGCAATTTTTTCGGAAGGTTCAACAGGCAAGTACTCACGAATTAAATCACGCGGGAATCCTCCCCCTGGTGGACGTGCACCACTGAAGTCCACCAGAACATAGTCGAAATAGAGATCCTGTACCGAATCGTGGGCCTGGGCAACACCTATCGTTACAGATGGCCCAATTTCTTTATCACCTATTTTAGTTAAATGAACTGCACGCCAGTGATCAGTAGCAATACCACCGACCATTTCCAAGACAGGACCAAGACCATCTACATAAACTCGTATTACACCTGATTCATCAGACGTAACTCGATAAGTATGCCATTCATCTCCTTTTAACTTATGTGTTTTGATGACCTCGCCAACTGGTAACCCTATGCCAAGTTGGACACGGTCTGGCCAGAAAATAACTTCATCGCTTGGGTTGATTCCATCACTGAAACCGATATTTCTTTCCTGATTGCCTTGTACCTTGACCTGGTCTTTTACTAATAAGCTCTTGACGCGAGCAACAATTGTTATTCCTGGTGGGTTCCCTTCTCCCTTGAAGGTTCGAAACCACATGATTCTTTGACCGACATGAGAGTCATCGATGTGCAATAGTTTATTGGTAAACTGGTTATCAGGATCTTTAATAATAGCTCTTTTTTGGCCGTCTGCTCCAAATCCTTTATCAATTTTCCAGCCAGCTTTTTCCGGCATTTCATCAGCACGGTAAATAACGTCCCAATTCTGTGAAAAACTTTCATAACTGATCAACAAACTAAACAACATCAGAATAATAATGAGCAATCTAACATCTACTTTCATCCCCAACTCCTTATATTGATAGCACACTAAAGAGAACATGCTATTAGGAAAGGGCATAATCTTAATTAAACAACCACTATCTTTACCCGTTGTGCTAAAGATAATGGCGTAACTTACTTAAAATTATGCCCTTTGATCAGTCTAGTTTCAGGTTAAGCTGGTTTCACTGCCCAGTTTTAAGCTTCCCCCAAATCGTCGATAATTTGTTTGAAGTTTGAACAGCCAAGATGTCGTTCTCATGCTCAGCAATAATGATATTATCAATTGGCCCCCAGTAAGAGGTCGAAATGAACCCTTTTTCATGTGTATCATCTTTTATTTTTAAAAGAGGTTTTCCGATATCTTTAAAAAGTGTGGGGTCATCCTTTTTTTTCGCCTTAACGGTAAACAAGGGGCCTTCGCATATCAGTTGAACGCTATACCATGTTTCAGTATCTGTTGGCCATGCTTTGCTGACAATATCATTCCATGCACCATTAAACTGGTAAATTTTCCAATCTTGCGCGCCGGATCTACGACTTAACTGATAGTGCGCCTTTTTTTGGTCAATCACGCGAAATCCGATGGAATTGTTTTGGTTGTCTTTCATAAACATCCAATCAAATTCTAAGACGAAATCCTTGTATATTGCGCCTTTGTCTGCCAAATAACCTCCATAACCGGTAAAAACCTGATTAGTGGGGTCAACTGGATCTTTGTCTATCTTGCCAATATTATTTACTTCAGCAGCCGGATCGAATTTCCACTTCTTCGGTTCCTTCCCCATAGTATCATCTTCAAAATCATCTTGAAACAGGATTGCGGCCAAACCGACCGACTGAAACATAACACCAAGCATCAAAATCAAAGCGATTAGAAACAAACTTCTGAGAGTTAGGCACATCTATATCACCTCATTATTAATTTGGGATTTATACATCAGGAACTGCTAAATCGGCTATGATTTATTTGACCTCCTAAATTCTATAACTCATTAGTATTGTTAGTCGCAAATCAGATCACAATATATAATACACATGCTTCTAATTATAAGATACATATTCTTTAAATACTATCAATAATTTTTATGCAAAAATTATTTCGGTCTATCGATCGGTAATTTTTTCGGAGGGGTTGATAGGTAAACGCTCGCTAATCAAGCTTGCATCTTCCACTAGGTAGATGCATACCATCGAGACCAAAATGAAGCAAAGTCGGAAAGCTCTGCATCATTCTCATTAGATACAACAAATCGGTGGCATAGAGACCAAGATTAAACAGCTCTAATCTACATTCACAACACAGCGAAAACCGAGGTAACTGGTGTTAGCCCGAGGAATACTGTTGTAGCGGTAGGCAACACGCATGTTTCCAGCAGCACTATGCCAAGATCCTCCTCGCAATACGCGTTTTGACGTCACACTTACATAATCTTTCATGACTTCCTCTATACTCCAGCGGGCAGATATCGGATTTATCCTCGGACTCTTATGGTAAAATCTATTGTCGTAAGAGTCCAGACACCACTCCCACACATTGCCTGCAACATCCAACAACCCAAAACCGTTGGCTGCAAAACTACCTACCGGGGCTGCCTGTTTGTTCCATTTATCTTTACCACCAACACTCAAATAATTGGCATCATCATGGTTGACATCATCTCCCCAAGGATATAATTTACCCGCCAAGTTACCGCGGGATGCGTATTCCCACTCTGCTTCCGTCGGCAACCTTTTCCCAGCCCATTGAGCGTACGCCACGGCGTCGTACCAAGTCACAAAAATTATCGGATGATCATCTGTGGGTGAATACTTAATGATATCCTTCCACCGTTTGTAGTCGTATCCACTGTCTTGCACAAACTGCTTAAATTGACCTACGGTGACTTCGTGAATATCCATATAGAAGGCACTCAACTCTACTCTGTGAACTGGAGAAGCATTTACCATGTTACCCAGATGGTCCCCCATTTCAAAGGTTCCAGCTGGAATTAAAACCATCTTCGCACCGTCTTCCTTCCAAACAATCTCTTTAGCTTGTGTTTGGTCAACCATAATCCACGCAAATAAAAAACTTGGTAATGCAATGATACTGATTGTTTTTTTCATGGTTGAAACTTCTATTTGGTTGGTTTTATACAAAAAATTTGGAATGCACCCTACAACTTTTGTGGTGAAATTTAAGATGTTGGTACATCTGCCAAGCACCGAAATCCGAGAGCAAAGCTAAAATCAACTTCCGGCCGCCACATGTCACGTCGAGCCACATGCAGATCAATGGCGTTAAAGAGGTGAAGCCCACCCCGCATCACTTTATAGGTACCGTTTTTAGCTCTTTTCAGGTCCTTTTTTGGAGAACGTGTATAGTAGTCGCAACTCTATACCAATCGGCAGTCCTCTCTATAAGCATTTCCAGCTATATCATAGGACCATAGCCATTGGGAGGATAGCTCCCTACAGGGGCAAGAACAGCATGGCCATCATCCACACATAACGCACGGAAAATATCCTTGCCGGTCTCGCGAAATGAATCAACATTTTGCAAGACCGCATCTATACCGTCAGGGCCATTTAACAATTTCAGGAAAAATCCCCTCTCATTATCTGTCACTTTAGATCTTCGCAATATGGCTTGATCAAACATGGTTACCAAATTGCACCGATATATAGCACAATAGGAAACATGTTCTTATCCTCGAAGTTTGCCTGTGTTCCACCCATTGGGACATCTCTGGCCAAGACTAACCCACTACGCGCGGCATGTTCCCACTCAGCCCCAGTGGGCAACCGTTTTTCCGCCCATTTGGCATAAGCCTCAGCATCGTACCAAGTGACATCCAGGTGCTGGTCAGTGGAAGCTAATTTGGATAATTCAATACCTTGCCAGAGACTCCGATAGTGCGCCCTGTTTCACTGGCAAACTTCTTGTACTTTTCCACGATGACTTCGTGAATATCCATATAGAAGGCATCAAGTATCAACGGTATGCGCCGGTCGAGGTAGAATCCCCCCACTTTGACCTTCAAGTTCCACTTTGGACTCGGGGTACAAATCGGGTCATCCATTTCAAAGTTACCGGCAGGAATCAATCGCATGGCAGTACCATCTTTCGGCCAGTAGATCTCCTGATCCAGTTCAATTTCCTGATTTTTTCTCAAATTCGTATACAATAACATACTAATATCACTAATGTTTTCTCTTCACATTTCCAGTCTTTTAACAGGATCTTACCTGTTTTCCCCATTTTGTCGTGGTGCTTTAGATTTACTCACTAGAATCCATAGATCGCGCAAGGCGGAAACCAACGAAGGATGTTCTTAAGCCAGGATAAAGTTGGAGTCTAAAGGTGGTGGAACACCGATTAATATTATCAATCCAAGATCCACCACGAATGACGCGCCAACTTCCAACATCAGGTCCTTTTGGGTTTTGGTTAGAAGTATAAGTGTAATAAACGTCACTGTACCAATCGGCTGTCCATTCCCAAACATTTCCTGCCATGTCCATGGCGCCATAGTAGCTTTTTCCTTTAGGATAGCGTCCGACAGGCGCAATCATATCATCATATCCATCATTTCCGTTCCATATATTAGCATGCGGTTTGGGTGCATTTCCCCAGGGCCAAAGCCGGTCAATAGGACCTGCTGCTGCCTTTTCCCATTCTGCTTCTGTCGGTAGACGACCGCCCATCCATTTAGTGTAAGCCACTGCATCATGCCAAGAAACACCTACCACAGGATAAAGCGGATACTCTAAAGCCCGATCCGGCCATAGGCCAACTCCATGTTCAGGAGAGAGACTCTCAGGTGTATGTTTCCCTGTAGCTTTCCAGAATTTATAGTATTCTTGGTTCGTTACCTCATACTTCCCAATCTCAAATGTATCGAGGTATACTCTATGAGACGGTCTTTGATCTGTAGCTCGATTGTCACTGCCCATAGTGAACCAACCAGAGGAAACCCTTATCATATTTGCTTGGTCACTGAAAACATCAGTTGCGCCCAACAATGTAACCAGCAGGAAAAAGCATACAGTATATTTATTCATGTAATGGTTCTTCTATCAGGCTTTCGTATGCCTGATAATGTTCCTCAGCCCGCTTAAGGTTACCTGCCTTTTCATATAACCGAGCGAGGTTAAGATGATAGAAAGGAATTTCCGGGTCTAGTCCAACCGCTTTTTGAAACGATTGGGTAGCTTTGGACATGTCTCCCATCATTACATAGGCAGATCCCAATGTATTATACAAAATCGATTGGTTTGGACTCAGTTCAATTGCATACAATAATGTATCCTTGGATGGAATAGGATGACCAAGGCTCATGAAGGCACGACTAAGACCGAGATAGTGGGAAATGTTTCGCGGATCAAGTTGGATACATCGCTGAAACGTCTTTACAGCTAACGGATAGTTTTCCCTCTTCATAGACAACTTGGCTAATTCATCCAAAACTTCGATATTTCCCGGTTCTGCTTGCGTCAAACGAGATAATCGTTCATGTTCAGTAGCATCCTTCTGTAATTGCTGAAATTGAAGCATTTCCACCTGCCCTTTTTTGCGTTCCCCAATACGAAGATAGGATGTTCCCAAACCATGATGTGACTGGGGAAAAGTGGGCGCTAATTGGATCGATTTCTCAAAATGCGGAATGGCTTCCCTGTAATTTCCTTGGTTAAGATTGGCCATACCCAAATGATACCAGATGATTGTTGACAATGGATTCAACTCGGACGCCTTTGTCAACGTAGAGGAAGCTTCAACAAATTGACGGCGCTGGATTTGAGTCTTCCCTAGTGTTTTCAAGGCTCGTGCGTGCTTAGGTGCGTAACCAACAGTTTTTTGGAACGCTTTGGAAGCTTTTTCCCATTCCCCAAGATTGAAGAGAGCCTTTCCACGCGAATATAAAGCTTCTATATTATCTGGTTTTAACTCAAGCGATTTAGTGGTTGCCGAAACAACACTATTCCACAGTCCATCTTCCTCATACGCCATACTAAGATAATGATGGACTTCGTAGTGATTTGGCTCGATTGCTAGTGCTTTTTCTAATTCATTGATAGCCTTAGGAGTATTGCCCTGAAACATGAGCATAACTCCCCGATCAAGATGCGTAACATACTCCAGGTGTCGCAACTCGGTATTGGTTTGACCGACACCAAAGGAGTAGATCAACACAAAGTTAGATAAAAAGATCAGAATTATCTTTCCCCACTGCATCAAGCGACACCATTATTTTTGAGATTAACTGACAAAACCACATCCTGCTTGGAGATTATTATACCCTAAATCTTTCTGTCAATAGCATCATGTAAAAGTTCGGTCTTAATGGAACGTGACAAACATAGGGAGTTAAATTCGACATCAGCACAAGTTCAGCTTAATTTTTTTGACTATTCTACCCTCATATGTTTAGATATTAAGTATGCAAAAAGTAATTAATTCGCAAATACTAAAAGAGACGGTAATTGAGGCTGTCGAATCGCAACAAGTGATCGATATTCATACCCACTTGTTTTCTCCTGACTTTGGTGGATTGCTTCTTTGGGGAGTGGATGAGTTGATTACTTACCACTATCTCATTGCGGAAGTTTTCCGATCTGCTGATATCAGCTACGAAAAATTTTGGGCGATGACCAAAACTAAACAGGCAGATTTAATCTGGCAGACACTTTTTATCAATAATTCACCTATCAGCGAGTCGTGCCGAGGAGTGGTTACAACATTAAAGGAACTTGGATTGGATCTAGCCTCACGAGATCTCCAAGATTATCGAGAATACTTTGCCCACCAAAAAATTGAGGATTTTATTGACATAGTTTTTGATGTTGCTAAGGTGAAGTCGGTTGTGATGACCAATGACCCGTTTGATTCAATAGAACAACCAATTTGGCTTGCTGGTCGAAAAGGAGATCCACGTTTCCAGGCAGCGCTACGTATTGATTCGATCTTAAACGATTATGTTGATGTCGGTCGTGACAAATTATCCGGACTCGGTTACGAAACCGATTTGGATTTATCGGAAAAATCGTTGGGTGAGATCCGACGGTTTTTATCAGATTGGATTAATAGAATGAAACCAAATTACATGGCAGTTTCACTTCCTCCAGAGTTCCAGTACCCGGAGGATTCAAGACGAGGAAAAGTCATCAAAGAATGTATCCTGCCAATTTCGCTTGAATACAATGTTCCGTTTGCGTTGATGATTGGTGTCACCCGAGCAGTTAATCCGCAACTCCGGATGGCAGGTGATGGTATGGCAAAGACAGATCTGGCCTGCTTGGAAAATCTGCTTCGGGATAATCCTAGCAACAAATTTTTGACCACACTCCTGTCACGCGAAAACCAGCATGAATTATGTGTGATTGCGAGGAAGTTTCCAAACCTGATGATCTTCGGTTGCTGGTGGTTTATGAACAATCCAAGTATCATTGATGAAATCACGCGCGAACGCTTAGAGTTGTTGGGACTAAGCATTATCCTACAACATTCTGACGCACGAATTCTAGATCAACTCATCTACAAATGGAAACACTCACGCCAAATCATCTCAAAGGTACTGATCGACAAATACCAGGATCTCTTGGATTCTGGATGGATCACAACACAGGATGAAATCGGACGCGATGTGGCGGCACTATTAGGCGGTAATTTTGAAGGTTTTCTTCAATCTTAATTCCCAGAAAATGCTTAATTCAGACAATTTAATCAAGAATTGTCAAAGTTTGTGATGCTGATTTCCCTTCACCATCAACGCAGGTTAACATATGCTCGCCAGCAATCGGTTCCAGGAAGAATTTCTGGCTGGGATTGCCCCTGAAAACTAATTCGCCGTTGAGAAACCAGAAAATCTGTTTGATTCGATTTGATACTGAAGCTTCCAACAAAATCTTTTGATACTCCAAGGGAATCCCCGATCTTATCTGATGCACTGTCCCCGAAGATGGCGACTTGATAATAGGAACTGAACCAGAGATAATGCCATTACAATCAGGAGTGTGTTGTGGAATCTTGGCAATCATGTAGCCACTTCGATTAAGCCACGTTGCAATTTCGGGATTCCATTCTTCAAAAATTTCTTCATGGTAAGTTCGACCAAGGCGACAGTACGAACACAATCGCATACCTGTTTGGTTATCAATTTGGACTGGCTTATGGGTTGAGCAAATATCAGGAGAAGACACGCCAGTGATATAAAAATCCATTTTTGTCTTTGGGCAGAAACCCGATTTCGGCATTCCACTTAAGGCACAAACTCGGCGTGTTTGAACTTGATTAGGTCGATCAAACCATCTTGCGTTATTCCTTTCGATTACAGCATTAAAAATAGCAAAGAGGATCGGTGCAGCAACTTCCGACCCAACTAAGCCTGCTGTCCCATGCCCATCGAAATTCCCAACCCACACACCAATCACCAAGTCGGGAGTGTAGCCAATACTCCAAGCATCCCTATGCCCATAAGAGGTACCTGTTTTCCAGGCTACTTTTGGCAAATTCGCTGTAGCTTCAAAACTTGATGCCAGATCTGGTCGACGGACGTCTGATAAAATTTCAGATAGAATAAAGCTCGCTTCTTGGCTAAAGATTTGTTTTCCCGTTCGATGTTTCTGATTATCCCAAGACCTTTGGCTGGATTCAAAACACTCTCCCCGTTTTCTCTTGGGCATATCATTTTTATTTTGCGGTTTTGCTAGTTTATAATCTGCTATTCGCCCACAATCTGCAAGAGATGCATACAAATTTGTCAGTTCTATAAGTCTAACCTCGGCACTTCCTAATATCAATGATAGCCCATAATGCATCTTCGATTTATCAAGAGTTGACAACCCCGCTTGTTTGAGGAATGAATAAATACCGTTATCGCCAAGTTTGGCGCACAGATTGATTGCCGGCACATTCAACGATTCCGTTAATGCCTCCCGCACCGTGACGTACCCACGGTTCTGCCGATCGTAGTTAACAGGCCTATACCCACTATAATCGACTGGGACATCGTTGAGCAAACTCTCTGGCGTAACCAAGCCTCGATTCAATGCAATTCCATAGATGAAAGGTTTCAACGCCGAACCGGGAGATCTAGATGCTACTGCGCCATTCACTTGACCATGGTTTTTCCTGTCAAAGAAATCATAAGATCCAACCATTGTTAGAACCTCACGTGTTTTAGCATCCATAATAACAACCGATCCATTTGAGATATCTTGTTTTTGTAGCGGAGCTAGGTATTGACGTAAAATCTGTTCCGATCTGTTTTGCATGTACGAATCAATTGTTGAATAGATCTGATCTCTATTGGGATAATACTGTTTCAGTAGCCGCGAGACATGAGGCGCATTAAACGGCATCCTATGACGTTTAGAGGAAACTGGCTCACCCATGGCTTCGTAGAATGCTTGATCGCTAATTATTCTACGAGTCAGCATTCGGCGTAGTACTTTAGTCCGTGCCTCTTTAGCCATAGTAGGATTAATATCTGGACGCAGATGGGTTGGTGAATTGGGAATGGCTGCTAGCAGAGATGCTTCTCCTAAACTTAAGTGACTCTGTGACTTGTTAAAGTAGATCAAAGAAGCTGCCGTTGACCCCACAATATTACCACCATAGGGTGCTATATTGAGATAATAAGTCAGAATTTCATCTTTTGAGAAACGGATTTCAATTTGGACAGCACGGAACATTTCGATTAGCTTATTCATAACTGTCCGTTCCTTGGGTTCTATCATTCGTGCCAACTGCATGGTGATTGTGGAGCCACCTCGTAAGATCCGACCTGACCGGATGTTAGTTATCAAAGCCTGAATGATTGAGAGTGGGTTAATACCGGGATGCTGATAGAACCAGCGATCTTCATACACCAGAACCGCCGATTGAAGTTTTGGCGAGATTTGATCAAGTAATGGTTCGTCGATCTGCCAGGTATCATTTTCGGACAGAAACACACGCAGAATTTCACCTTTCCGGTCAAGTATCATTGTCGAGGATGGCGGCTTCAATTTCTCAACGGGTAAAGGGTAAACACTGTTCAGAAGCAAGACTCCAATTGGGAGAAATAATAAAAGACTTCCCCACAAAACTTTACGTTTCATACGCTTGATCTGTTCCAATAGAACCTTTCGATATTGGGAAAAATCTATGGTAGAATAGTAGCCAGCTAAAGTAAAAAAACGTGCAAAATGCACGATGGCCAACGAATATCCATTAGGGATTATACTACATAACCCAACTACCAACCTAGGGTTTGATATGTCTTTTGACAGCTCAATGCTTCACATTCTAACATCCGACTTCAATGACAAATTAATTGGGGGGACAATACGACATATTCAGCAAGTTGATGCTCACACGGTCATCATCAAGATTTCAGGAAGAACCAGTACGCAGTTTCTGTTCCTCTCTGCCCATTCGACAAATGCACGAGTGCATTTCACTAACCAGCCGCCAAAAGGGCAAAAACAATCTCATTTTGCTAATTTCTTGATCAAGCATCTTGTCCATGGTGAAATTACTCAGATTGAACAAATTGGTTGGGACCGGATTCTAAAGATCACAATCAATCCTTTTGTTGAAATTCTGAAAGGAACGCCAAAGTCTCTGATTATCGAGTTAATGGGCAAACACAGTAATATCGTCCTCGTGGAAGAGGATAGCCAGCAGATTCTGGAAAGCATTAAGCATATCGATGACACGATGAGTCGTTTCCGTCTAGTATTGCCAGGGGAAGTTTATAAACTCCCTCCTCAGCAAGAAAAACTTGATCCAATCCAGGTTAACCAGCATGAATTTATAACAGCATTCCAAGATCAGCCTGATATCAATTGGCGCACAATTATGAATGTGATCGACGGAATCAACCCGACGTTGGCCAAAGAGATTCTGTTTCGAACTGGTACGGGAAAAGCATTGGAGCAACTATGGCATATCTTTCAAGAAATCCGTGCTTACTTTAACCCAGATCAGGCGGTTCCTCAAGTGGCAATCAATCCACAAAACCCACAAGATGTATTAGGAGTATCTATACTACCGTTGACTCAGATCGAAAACAGCGAAATCAAAAATTTCGATACCCTCAGCCTGGCACTTGACTTCTTCCATGCCATGGTGGCTACGAGGGAGATGATCCAATCACAACGTTATACACTAAACCAAGTGCTTACGAAACGGCATGACGCAATTGAACGAAAGCTAGTCTCGCTTCGTCATGATCTGAAGAATGCGGATCAAGCAGAACAATATCGAATAAAAGGTGAACTCCTGATGGCCAACCTGCACCAAGTTGAACCTGGACAAAAGCGGGTTATGGCACAAAATTATTACGATTCGGATTTGAAAACTGTCCCCATTGACCTGGATCCTCAGGTCAGCCCTTCTCACAATGCCCAACAATACTTCAGAAAATATAACAAGGCCAAACGAGGAAGATCCGTAATTAATCAACTCATCGCAGATAACGAAGCTGAAATTGAGGTTTTAGATCACTATCATCTCGGCTTGAAGTCATCTCAAACACTTGATGACCTGCTTTCACTTCGATCCGAATTTGAGAAGAAAGGTTGGATTTCGAATAAAGCCAAGAGGAGAAATGACAGCCAAACCACCAGCACATTTCGAAAATATACCTCTCCAGATGGGTTTCAAATCTACGTCGGCCGCAACAGTGCTGAGAACGATTTGCTTCTACGAAGAGTTGCCAAAAGTCAAGATATGTGGCTCCATGCCAGGCAAATTCACGGATCCCATGTCATCATCCGTAACCCTGAGAAGAAACCAGGCATACCAATGCCAACATTATTGCAAGCTGCACAGCTGGCAGCAGTTTTTAGTAAAGCCAAACATTCAAACCATGTTCCAGTTGATTATACGTGGGCTAAGCACGTTGTAAAACGTAGAGGAATCGGTTTTGTCCACTATACGCATCAAAAAACACTCAACGTTGAACCCAAGATTTCACAAATGGAAGTCAAATCACTAGATACGCATGACATCAAATCCAACTAAATTAAATTGTTGTGAATTGCTGAAATTAACAGACAGATCCATCCAACAATAAAGCACACTCCACCAAACGGCGTAATTGATCCAAGCCAGCGAATACCGGTAAAACTTAGCACATAAAGGCTGCTCGAAAAAAGTAGAATACCAAGAACAAACGACCAGCCAGCTACTTTAAGAAGTTGGGCCTTCCATTGACACATACTCCATGCCACAACAAATAAACCCAAAGCGTGGTACATCTGGTAACGAGATCCAATTTCAAAAACATTAAGCATCTCAGACGAGATTCGTTTACTCAAAAAATGTGCACCAAATGCACCGGTTAAAACTGCCAAGCCAGCAAAACCCGCACCTAAACAGAAAAAGAGGCGGAACATGATTTTCCTCCAAAAACTCGCTAGATATTCTGGCATCATTTACTTGTTACCACTTGACGCCTAGGCGGACATTATATAGTATATGGCAATTATCAAAATGGTAAATTGATTGCCGTCTCATCTTAGTTTTTCGACAATTTAAGCGAAATATGATGGAGAAAATTAAAGTCCTACTCGTATAAACCAACAGAAAACAAAATTTGGAACACTTGGAGGAGTGTTTACTCCCTGTACATTGACCACCATACTCGGGGTGATTATGTTCCTACGTTTTGGACATGTCGTCGGGCTGGCTGGCGTTATTGGCGCATTGATAATAGTTGGTCTTTCAAAATTAATTACATTTTTCACAGCCCCTTCACTTTCTGCAATTGCCACCAATACACGAGTCAAAGGTGGAAGAGCTTATTTTTTAATTAGCCGCAGTCTAGGCTTAGAATTTGGCGGAGCCATTGGAATAGTATTCTTTTTAGGCCAAACTGTTGCCGTTGCCATGTATGCAATTGGTTTTGCAGAGGCCTTCACTGACGCATTCCCTACAGCGGTGCCGAGTGAGATTGTATTGTTTGGTATAACGTTTTCTGGGGCACAAATTATTTCTACAATCGTTAATACTGTCGTCTTCATTAGCGTTATGATTGGGGCCAGTTGGACGGTTAATTTACAGTTTTTTTATTCTTGCAATCTTATGCTTGTCACTTGTTTCATTCTATGGTAGAGCACTTCAGTAAGTTTAGCCTCTCAACATTTCAACAAAATATAAGTTCACACTATAACACTATAAACAAGGACAGCATATTCACTATGTTTGCACTTTTTTTCCCAGCAGTAACAGGAATTATGGCAGGGACAAATATGTCTGGAAACCTAAAGGATCCCAGTCGGTCGATCCCCAAATTCAGCTGAGCTGGTTTCGAACCATCTAATTATTAATGACGTTGCATTTTCAAGTATGCTCGTCAATGCGGGTATCTTTGCGACAACGCTTTCATCTGCGCTTACAAGTATGATAGGAGCACCACGTATCCTACAGGCTTTGGCACGTGATAATATTTTCATTCCCTAAAAGTATTTCGTCCAGGAAATGGTCCCAATGATGAACCTAGACGTGGGATTATCCTAACTTTCATTATTAGCTAAAGCTGTATTTTACTTGGAAATTTAAATACCATTGCTCCAATTATCACCATGTTTTTTATGATCACCTATGGTACACTCAACTTAGCAACCCTATACGAATCGATTGCACGTAATCCAAGCTATCGTCCTCGTTTCCGCTTTAGCCATTGGACGACCGCATTACTTGGTTCAATCGGTTGTTTCAGTGTGATGTTTTTGATATCATCTACGTGGGCGGTTGTAGCTATTGTCATAATGGCATCTATTTACTGGTATATTAAGCAATGCCAGATTACCGCTCGTTGGGGAGACGCCCGGACCGAATGGGCATTTGAACGTGCCCGAAGGAATTTACTAAAGCTACAGGAAGACCGCTACTATTCTAAGAATTGGCGCCCGCGCATCTTGGCATTAAGTGGGCGCCAACGTGGTCGTTTAGCAAGATCTGGCCACTGGCTTGCATCCGGTCGCGGGATTCTAACACTGGCACAAATTACCGTAGGAGATGTCGAAGAACTTCTTCCTCACCAAGTTGCCCAAGAAAAAGTGCTAAGTTCCTATATCAGCGATTTACATCTCCATGCATTTCCTACTGCAATAGCAGCAGAAAGTGTTTCGATGGGGATAAAAGCCCTTGTGCAGTGTCACGGCCTAGGTAGTATCCGTCCAAATACTATAGGTTGGAGTTAGACCCTAAGCATCTCGAAACTTTTTGTTTACTACTCCGCAACCTATCATCTTTCAACCGAAGTGTCTTGGCCATCCCATGTGATTTCAAACCGGTAAATCCTTAGGATTCACCAAATGGAACAGTTGATGTGTGGTGGAGTGGTCATAGGAATGGAGAACTGATGCTTTTGCTAGTGCACAATCATGCTTGGCGTGGTCGTCATATACGATTAATTCGTATGATCCATTCGGAAGTTGGTCATGATTCATCACTAGCACATTGAGAGACCTAATCGACAGAGGACGGATTGAGGCCTCACCGATTATTGTTATTGGTAACAATATTAAAACGCAATTCAACGTCTGTCATCTGATGCGGCAATTATATTTCTTGGTTTCAATCCTCCGAAAGAGGGTATGGAACAAGATTTTGTTAGTTCAATGAACAGTATGTCAGAAGGAATTCAAACAGTAGTCTTCGTTTCAAGTGCCGGCGATATGGAACCTGAAGCTTGAATCTCTTATAGCCACTATAACGTTATTCTGAACAGAGCATATAGTGCAAATAGGACCCCGCCTCTGTATGGTACGGTGATTTTTCGCATGATGCGAGATACCTTAAGACTTTCTCTTCTCATAATCCTTTTCCCTGTTCTCTTTTTCTCTTTTCTTCATTCGGTTTTTGCTCTTCCACCAAAATGGACGGCTGTTTCCCATGTTTCGCTTGGCCCTTCGGTATCTAACGAACCATCAATCTGTGCTAGAGGCCGACAGGTTTTTGTGGCTTGGCGCGATGAGCGAATTGGTAGATCGGAAATCTTTTTTCGTCAGAGTAATGATGGAGGCAACAGTTGGCATCGTGAACAACGAATTACCAATACAATTTTTGATTCAACACAACCTTCTATTATCTGTGATCGTCGTTTCGTCTATCTTGTTTGGCAAGAGGACAATCGAATTTACCTGGCAACTTATGATGGGCTTCGCTGGACAAAGGCGAAACCTTTGTCAGCGAACATCGCTTACCATCCACGAATTGCAGCAACTCAAACTTTCCCTGAGAATCTGGTTTATGTGGTATGGGAGAGACTTAACACAAAAGGTCGAACCATTGCTGAGATTACTTACAGCCAAGATCAAGGAAGAATTTGGCGTGCTCCTGAACCAATCACAAGCGAAACATGGGAAACAGCCGAACCAAATTTGGGTAGTAGTTTTAGATCTATTTTCGTTGTCTGGCGTGACCATCGTGAAGCAACCTCCCAAATTTATGTTAGACGATTTGACGAAACGATTGGTGGTGATGATTTCCGGCTGACTTCACCAGGGAAGGCGCGACGACCAAGTGTTAATGTATTAGATCGGAAAATCATTGTGGCCTGGGAGAACCGCTCAAACGATATTGACCCAGCCAATATTTTTACCATCAGTAGTTTTGATTTGGGCGAAACTTGGTTGGTAAGCCAACAAGTTTCCCAAAACACTGCCGAGTCAATTTTACCACAGCCAAATTTTTACTCAGATGAAATGGGGATCTTTTGGCAGGATGGATCTTCAGGGAAATGGGAAATCCATTTCTCATTACTGTCGGATGGAAAGAGAGAGGAAACACGTTTTACCCAGAGTAATAGAGGTGCGATTCAACCGTCTTCTTGGTTAAGCCACGGCCAGATACATCTGACTTGGGTCAACCGTGAAAATAGCGATCAGTCGTCGGTTGTTTACAGTCGCTACGATACAATTCCACCAAGCATTCCAGATAAACCTGACCACTTTGATCTGGATGCACCAAAAGGTTTTGATAACGATGCAAAGCTAACATTCATCTGGAAACCAATAACCTTTGACAGGGATACCTGGGACATACCAACCAAAATAGTCTATCATGTCTTTGCTTCAGAAAATGGAGGTAAGTACAGCGAAGTCGGGACAACTTTCGACACAATCTTTGAGTTTGAAGGCAAAGATCAGAAAACCTATCACATAAAAATACGAGCTGCTGATCCAGTAGGAAATCAATCGGATTTCTCAGAGATTACTTCATCCGTTTTTATTGATCGAAATTTCCCTATGGTGGTAATTCACTACCCATTTTCGAATGCAACTGTGATTCAACCTATACCCATTATTGCCACTTGCCGAGACACCAATTTGGCTATGTGTCGGTTTGAATTCGGGAGCACGATAGCTCCAAACGATTGGACGTTACTCGGTAATCCCATCCGAATGCCGTTCGAAGCTGAAGAGTTGATGATTTGGGATACTAGTGGTCTAAGCGGCGTTTACACTCTTGCTCTAACCGCAGTCGATACTATAGGAAACCAATCGAGAACAGAAGTATCAGTCATTATTGACACTACGCCACCATTACCAATAGAAGGTGGTGTCGTAGTGCCGTTAATGAACCAAACCTTTGAGACTGCCTGCTATACTCCTGCTTGGTCACCTGACGGTCATAAGATTGCCTTTTCAAGTAATGAGGCTGGGTCTGTAGACATATGGGTGACGGATTTACACAGCGAATCCAAATATCGATTAACGAAGGATTTAGCCATCGATGCAAATCCCACGTGGCATCCTAATTCGGATCGTATAGTTTTCCAGTCACGCCATGGTAAGCAGTGGGAGATTTGGACCATCAAATTGGATGGTAGTGACCATCGCCAACTGATTAAACACGGAGAGACTCCCGTCTGGTCACCAACTGGTCATCAACTCGCTTTTTCCAATAATCAAGACGGAGATTATGAAGTTTTCGTTGTTAAGAATGTAAGTCAACTGCTAGATGGCGATACACCAGATGTTTTTCGCATCACAAAGAACAAAGCCGATGACCTATTCCCAACTTGGAACCATGATGAGATGAAACTAGCTTTTCAATCCAATCGAACGGGAAGCTGGGGAATTTGGCAGTCTGATATGAACAGTTTGGAAACACGACCAATTCACCATAGTTTCGCTAATGAAACATATCCGAAATGGTCTAAAGATGGTAAGCGAATACTGTTCTTATCAGACCGTCAGGGAGATCAGGTGGCTGCTTTTACACTTAGCATACATGATGGAGAACCAGTCCCCCTTACACCGTTAGACCTAATGATTAATAGTATCGACTGGTCACCAGACGGACAATCGGTTGTTTTCCAGTCTCATGATAGGATTTACACTATGAAGTTAAATTTCCCATTACCACCTATAGAGGCGAAAATTGATCGCCCTTTTACAGGCGAAATTTTGCAGGGAAGAATAAACATCTTTGGATTAGCCCGCGGGGACTTATTTAAAATATATTACCTCGAGTGCGCGTCAATTTCTAACCCCAACCAGTGGTTAAAAATTGGGGGAAAGTCGACAGTACCTGTACAAAAATTCGGTTTCTTGGATCAGTGGGATGCACGAAAACTACATGGTAACTACCTACTAAGACTCGTCGTCATTTCTAATGAAGGAAACATCAATACCGATCAAATCACGGTGGTTCTGCGTGACAAACCTCCGTCTTTGGATATCGTCGCTCCTGATAATGGTATGAGGACAACAAATAGGATCATCATAGTTAAAGGTCGAACAGAACCACAGACTGTAGTAAGTATAAATAGCCACCGAGTTAGTACAAAGGAAGATGGATGGTTTGAAAGCCCTATTTTTTTGGGATCAGGCAACAACCAAATCACTATCCACGCCAGCCTGGTCGGACTGGAGACGGTTGTTTCCCGAACAGTTGTACGCGATATAAGCGCACCGCAGTTTGTGCTTGATTCTCCTGTTGATTTTACTGTGAGTGAATTACCCTATACCACCATTTCAGGTCATGTGGATGATCTATCATCCAAACTAACCATAGGAGACACATCAATACCAATTCAACCTGATGGAAGCTTCAAGCGAATACAACATCTCACCAAGGGGACAAACCTGATCGCTGTTCGTGTTGTTGATCAGTTCAACCGCGAAGTTACTGCATCACGCCGGGTCATCTTCGAAGCTAAAGACAATATTGAGAATGACATTAATCCACCAGCTATTACGGATCATTTCCCTCCGAACGGTACAGTTTTCTCTAGATCTAAAAACATACAGATCACAGCTCTCTTGATTGACGACGTTAAAATCAATCCAAATACAATTCAATTCCGTTTGGATGAAAATACATTTATTTTCAGCCCAGCCATAGATAACCCTGCTATCTTTGACAACCAGATTTTTTCTTTTAATCCAGATGATGGACAATTCAGTTACCTTCCACAGATTGAACTGGTTGATGGGAAACATACTTTCCAAATCGAGGTCAGTGATCTGGAAGGAAATCCTGCGGTCCCCATCGAATCACATTTTGTTGTTGATACACAGCCATTTTTTGCCAGGATCTCAGCTACGCGGGATAAGAATCTGCTTAACGTTGCTTTAATTGCCAACAAACCTTTGGAAACGATTGCCTCTGTCAAGATTTATCCATCCTTATACTTTGGAAATGTGAGTTCAGTTTACTCAATTAACCTCGATCAATTTTCTAAAGATTCATCAACTTTTCGTTATCAGGGTGGTTTTGAAATCCAACCATCACAGAGCAATTTTCAGTTCTCGGCAAGTATCATCCCGAAACATAATGATTCTCTTGAAATTTCCGGTTTTTTCTCTGATCAGGATTCAACTTCAGATGCTCGAATATTACCATTCCCACAACGTGCCCGTGGCCTACCTTCACCCCTCACAATAAAACAAATTTCAATTTATAATGGGCCAAGTGTCATTTTCTTTGAGCAGATTCTCAATTCATCAACACGAATTATCCTAAGAAGTCAGGATGGAGCTGATACCAACAAGATTCTGTCGCAATCGCAAGACGCTCTCAGTCGAAACATGAAAATTGTACACCCTATCACGTTGGTGGAATTGGAAGAAGAACAAGATGAAGTCTCCTTTCTAATTGCATTACCAGTCCCGGATTCAATTTCTGCTGTTTCGCTCTTTCAATGGAATAGACGTCTTCAGAGATGGCAACCGCTTGCCGGGGAAATTACGAATAACTATATTTCAGCCAAAGCAATCCAATTAGGAAGTTTCGCATTGCTAGAGGACAAAACCCCTCCAACTATTAGCTTCATTTCAGGGAAAGATAGTCTTATCATTGAAGCTCACATTGAAGATGAGGGGGCTGGTGTGGAAACTGTCGATTTACTCGTTGACGAGCAGAGAGCTAAACCAATCTTTAACCGTACAACAGGACAGTTAACATATCACCCTAGTAACCTTAAACCCGGCAGGCACACGCTAAAAATTACAGCGATCGATCGTGCCGGAAATTCTGTACAAAAGGAACATTCATTTTTTAGTCGGAATATTTTTGATTTTCTAGGCGAAATTGTCACTTATCCTAATCCGAGCTCGGATCAGATCACAATCGACTTCAAACTCACACAATCAGCGGATGTAAAATTCAAGGTCCACGACGTTGCAGGAAATTTAGTTTACAGAAATCAACTTAGAAACGTTACCGGACACCAATCAAGTTTCACTTGGCAGTGTCAAAATCAGATCGAAACACCAGTTGCTCCCGGTATTTATATCTATGTCTTAGAAGCAAAGCTGAACAGTCAGATTATCCAGCGTTCCGGGAAGATCGCTGTTTATCGTTAACTATTAACGAATAAAAGTCCCACTTTTTCCACCCGTTTTTTTAGTCAAATAAACTGCTGAAATTTCCATCTCCCGATCTACTGACTTGCACATGTCATACACAGTTAAAGCTGCTGTCGAAACGGCGGTTAATGCCTCCATCTCAACGCCTGTTCTACCAATGGCCTGAACCTCAGCCTCAATTTCAATACTCTGACTAGCTTGGTTGATTGACAAACTTACCTCAACTCCAGTAATCGGGATGGGGTGACAAAGTGGAATTAGGTCTGCTGTCCGTTTAGTTGCCATGATGCCGGCAATCCGGGCGACTTCCAATACATCACCCTTGGAAAATTTGCGGTCGGCAATCAATTGTAATGTTTCCAATTTAGCTAGGACTTTTCCAACCGCAACTGCGACCCGTATTGTCTCATCTTTCTGAGTGACATCAACCATTCTAGACTGACCCTTTTCATTAAAGTGCGTTAGTTTTTCCATAGTTGTAATCCTAGCAAATCAGTCAAGACAAAATCAACAGTTTTTTTGTTGCCAATTATAGACGATTGTGCTATTCTGAAGGCCTTTCCATAATGCTGAAGTGATGGAGGAAAGATGGAAATTTTAGGTGTCGAAAGGTAAAGAGATTGCTGTTTTGGTAACGCTGTATCGGATTCATTCTACCTGTCATGACACGGCCAACATAAGTCCAATCGGACAAACCACATCAATCCATCTGGATATCCTCATCTTAAATTTTGACACACAGGAATGGGGGCCTTTTCCATCAGATACCTGTGAGAGTATTTAAGTTCAATAGCAGCTCAGCGCCACGTGCCGATTGACCGGCAAATTAATGATACCGCTCACGCTCACCAAAATTATCCGCGTTACTCCAACATTATTAATCAAAACAGTAAATTTGGTGAATTCAGCTTTTAAAGTGTAACTTGCTGTAAGGAAGGAATTAGAAATTGTGTTTAACATTAAGCTTGCCTTTTTAAGATTATCTTTAGTTATAATAGCGAGTTGGTCTTATGCAGTTGAACACACAATTCAAGATTTGAACTTCAAGGCAGAGAAACTGGAGAACATGTTGCAACTACCACAAGATGATTGGTTAAATCTGACGTTAATGGGAACAAAAATCGGATATGCTCATGTCTATGCCGAGCAGTCAGAATATGATGATGAACCAGCAATCCGAATTCGATCCGAGATAGTGATGGAGATCAAACGTACCGGCACAAATTTACGGTTGGCGATGACACGCATAGCATACTTGGGAACAGATCTTATGCCACGCCATTTTGTTTCAACTTCAAATGAAACAGGGCAGGAGAAAATGGTCGAAGGTATAATTCACAATGGGGTCCTCGAAATGGCAACAACCCTGGCGAACAATACAACTAAGGTCAAAAAAGAAATCCCTCCGGATACCATTTTCGACCTCTCTGTTAGCTATTTTGTTAGTCAACACGATATTCGTGTAGGAAACCACTATAAACTTAATGTTTTCAGCATGGACGTTCTGGAACCAATTGAAACAGAAATTCGGGTTGTACGCCAGGATCAAATTAATTATCAAGGTAAACTACAAGATGTTTATGTTGTTGATTATACAATGGATATCATGGGTGGAATTACAACTACGGAATGGATAAGTCAAGATGGTACGACCTATCAAATGGAAACTGGATTGCTTGGCTTGAAAATGGAATTGATCAAGACTGATATGGAGACAGCACTTGGTGAGGCTGGTGAGGTCGACGTGATCTTGACAACAAAGATATTTGCCCAAGGTGAACGACCAATTTCTGGCAATCATCATTTGAAGGCATATTTGCGGCTGGATAATGGAGATCTAGAGAAAGCAATCGTTCAAAATCAGCGTCAAAGGATAATAACGGGTGCCAATCCGCGTGATGGAGAAATTGAAGTTTGGACGATTGATCTTGATAAAATTCAAGCACCTGATTTGCCAATAAAAACGAGTGAAACTGAACCATATCTGCAATCAACGGTGTACATCCAGGCAGATCATCCTGCCATTCGATCTGCCGCTGACGAAATTGTTGGAAGTCAGAAAAATGCTTGGATCGCCGCCCAGAAAATTTGTAATTGGGTTTATAAAAGCATAACCGACAAAAACCTGAAAATTGGATTTGGGTCGGCTCTACAAACGCTTGACTCTTTGTCTGGTGACTGTACAGAACACACTGTTTTGATGATAGGGTTAGCGAGGTCAATTGGTATTCCAGCTCGTGTCTGTGCTGGATTAGTGTTTCAAGGAGACGCGTTTTACTATCACTTTTGGCCGGAAGTTTTTGTTAACCAATGGATTGCCATGGATCCCACACTCGGTCAGGTATTAGCTGATGCCACTCACATTCAGTTAGCAGGTAGTGGTCTTGAATCTGACTCTATGATCGAGTTTGGTGAGGGCGTACTGAGGACACTGAATCAACTTCATATTGAAATTACTAACTAAACAAAATAATCAGGATTTCTTAATCAGCAGTGATTAATTGCAATTACCAACATACCTAAGGAGGATTTTTGTCAAATAATCATCCCTGTTCGTTAATCGTCTGGGGATTAATTATAATAGTCCAAGTAATTGTCCTAACCGACCTGAAAGCCCACCAAGAAAGTTTAGAACCACCTAAATCTGCCACCGCAATAAATATCCATCAAAAACCACCTGAAATTGATGGTGTCCTAGATGATGATATCTGGGGAGAAGCACCGACTTTTAGTGGATTTCTTCAGAGGGATCCCGAACAAGGAAAACCCGCAACCGAGAAAACCAATTTTCAGATTGCTTACGACGATGAAGCCATTTACTTCGGCATTGTTTGTTATGATAGCGAGCCCGATAAAATTTCGGCTCGATTGGGCCGACGTGATAGCCGGCTCGATTCGGATCGCATCTCAATTAATCTAGATCCATACCATGATCACCAAACCGGCTATTGGTTTTCAGTCTACGCTTCCGGTGTACAAAATGATGGTTCGCTTTCCGGCAGACGTGGGGGGGATAAAACTTGGGATGGTATTTGGGAAGCAAAAACAACGATCCATGACCAAGGATGGAGCGCAGAATTTAAGATTCCATATCATGTACTTCGATTCACACAGAAAGGTCAATACGTTTGGGGCATCAATGTTCTACGAGACATTAGTCGAAAAAATGAAAGAGACCTTTGGGTGCTAATCACTCGAGAACAATCAGGGTGGGTATCGTACTTCGGACATCTAGAAGGAATTCGAAATATCTCACCACCCAGTCATCTAGAGGTAACTCCATACCTGATGGGACGGTCCATTCATGAAAATCAGACAAGCCTGTTTTCTAGTATCGGCGGGAATGTTCGTTATGGAATTACATCAGGCACATCTGTGATAGCCACAGTCAACCCCGACTTTGGCCAAGTTGAAGCTGATCCGGCAGAATTAAATCTTTCTGCCTTTGAAAGTTACTATGATGAACGACGCCCATTTTTTGTTGAAGGTGCGTCAATTTTTCGAAGTGATGATTACGAACTTTTCTACTCACGCCGAATTGGTAAACAACCAGGACGATTTGAAATTCCAAGTGGAGCTCAGGAAATTGATCGTCCAGAAGCGACAACCATCCTTTCTGCAGTTAAACTTACTGGTAAAACTAAGAATCAGACTACCTTCGGAGTTTTAAATGCTGTTACCGCTCCGGAATACGCCAAAATCCAAGCAAAAGATGAAGCAACCGAAACAGATCATTTGATTGAACCACTGACAAACTACTTTGTTGGACGAATTAACCAAGATGTTCTGGCTGGTAATTCTCGAGTCGGCCTCATCACCACTGCTGTCAATCGCCAAGATTCGGAATCCGCCTTTATGGGTGCGCTGGATTGGAATCTCAAGTTTCATGATAACAAGTACCAGTTGAGCGGTGTCCTTTCAACCAGCCGTTCAGGAGAATCAGGCACTCCCAAGGACGGTTATCTAGCACATTTCGAATTTGATAAACGACGCGGCTGGCTCGGGTGGGGAGCACAGGTTGCAACCAAATCGCCTGGATATGATGTTAATGACCTCGGTTTTAGCGATATTCGAAAATTGGGCGTAATAGAATGTGGTTTTGACAGCCGTCTGCGGCGTGACGATCCAATCGGTCCGTTTCGAAAAGGCTATGCTCGTGTTAACAGTTGGGTAGAATGGAATTACGATGGAATCCGTGTCAGCAACGGAGCAGATTTTTGGATCTGGGGTGAATTAAAAAATTACTGGGACTTTCGCCTTTCAGTTGATCACGATTTCGAAAGCATTGATGATGATCGAGATGTTCTGAGGCGTCGACCTTCAGCTTGGTCAATTGGTTGTTACTTAGATACTGATGATCGAAAGGCGGTTAGCTTTGGATTGAGTCCGAGATTCTCGAGACGAGATGACGGACTAAGCTACAGTCGAAGGCTCCGTCTCAGCATGGAAATTAGACCCACATCCAACATCGAATGCCGCTTAGGACCTTCTTATAGTCAACGTTTCTCATATGCACAATGGATTGATACAATTCGTGATAACGAAGGACTTGATCACTATGTTTATGGCGAGTTGGACAGTATAACTCTAGACTTTACTGCCCGCTTGAACATGAGTTTTACACCGAACTTGAGCTTTCAGTTCTATATGCAACCATTCATCGCAATCGGAGACTACCAGAACTTTAAGGAGTTAGTTGAACCTCAAACTTACGATTTCAGACCGTATAATTTGAACAAAAATCGAGATTTTTATCGCAGATCACTTAGAAGCAACATGGTACTTCGTTGGGAATTCCAGCCAGGTAGTACCCTTTTCGTTGTCTGGTCACAATCTCGTGAAGCGGAACGGAAAAGCCTTACATCAGAGGATCTTCGACTTCGTCCTCTGGATCAATTTGCCAGTACATTTGCAGACGATGGATTAAACCTGTTCTTAGTGAAAATCAACTATTGGTTTGGAGTGTGATCTATGCAAAGTGAATATATCCTGTCGATCGATCAAGGGACAACTGGATCCACCATTTTGCTAATAGATACAGAGGGCAAAATTGTCGGCAAAGAGTATAGCGAATTTACCCAACACTATCCCAAACCAGGCTGGGTAGAACACGATGCGACCGAAATCTGGGAAGTGACTCGTCAAATCATGGCAGATCTTGTATCGTTCCACAATGCCCGAAACCAGATTATTGCTATTGGCATCACCAATCAGCGTGAGACAACCGTCATCTGGGACCGACGAACAGGTTATCCAATTCATCCGGCGATTGTTTGGCAGTGTCGTCGAACCGCGGAGATCTGTTTAGACCTAAAAAAACAAGGTTTGGAAGAAAAGATTAAGTTAAAAACAGGCTTAGTCACTGACCCCTATTTTTCATCTACTAAAGTCTCTTGGATACTAGATCAAGTTGACAACGCCCGCAGCTTAGCTAATCGAGGGCACCTCGCTTTTGGCACAATTGATAGTTGGTTGCTTTGGAATTTGACTGGTGGGACTAGCCATGCAACAGATCAAACCAACGCCTCACGAACCATGCTCTTTAATATTAACACCTTACAATGGGATGATGAATTACTGGATATCTTTCAGGTACCTGTTTCAATTCTGCCTGAAGTGCAACCTTCTTTAAATATATTTGGCACAACAAAGAATTTAGAATTCCTGCCAGATTCAATCCCAATTTCGGGTATGGCTGGCGATCAGCAGGCAGCATTATTTGGTCAACTCTGTACTCAACCTGGAGCTGCTAAAAACACCTACGGAACAGGCTGTTTCCTCCTCTTGAACACGGGAGATCAACCTATTCAATCAGAATCCGGTTTGCTAACTACTCTAGCATGTAGCCTAGATCAAAAACCCACATATGCACTAGAAGGGAGTGTTTTTGTAGCTGGGGCGGCTATTCAGTGGCTGAGAGATGAACTTCATTTTATCGATTCTGCTGCTGAAACAGAGGCTCTAGCCGAAAGCTTAAACGACTCCGATGGTGTTTTCGTGGTACCCGCTTTCACCGGGCTTGGTGCCCCCTATTGGGATCCAAACGCCAAAGGGGCGATTCTAGGCTTAACGCGTGGAACGACTCCAAGTCATATTGTTCGCGCCTCGCTGGAATCGATTGCCTTTCAATCCGCAGACCTTGTTGAAGCCATGATGCATGATGCAGGACTACAACTCCACCAGTTAAGAGTAGACGGTGGAGCAACGGCAAACAATTTCCTGATGCAATTCCAAGCTGATTTGCTTGGCATTAATGTTGAACGCCCTCGGCATATTGAAACGACAGCTCTTGGTGCTGCTTATTTGGCAGGACTTAGCGTTGGCGTCTGGAAAAACATCGATGAGTTAGAATCATATCGTCAGGTTGACCAGATTTTCTCACCGCAAATTTCTGACCTTCAACGACAAGAAAAATTAAGTGCCTGGCGAAATGCTGTAAAACGGGTACTATCATCCTAGATTCCTCATCAACACAATTCCGAAAAAAACTTATTAGCTGGTTTGAAAGCAACCAACGCTCACTTCCCTGGCGTGAGACTAATGATCCTTATCACATCTGGGTTTCTGAAGTAATGTTACAACAAACCCAGGTCAGAAAAGTTATTGAATACTATCAACGGTTTTTGATCAAATTTCCTACGCTTGAACAACTTGCCAACGCCAACTTGCAGGAATTGCTTAAAGAGTGGGAAGGGTTGGGTTACTATGCACGCGCCAGAAACCTGAGAAAAGCAGCACAAATTGTGGTTTCAGACATGGGCGGGCAGATACCAACAGATTATAACACCTTTCGAAAGCTACCGGGAGTTGGGGACTACACTGCCGCTGCAGTACAGAGCATCGCTTTTGGTCATTCGTACGCCGCTGTAGATGGAAATGTCAAACGTGTTATCGCTCGAATATTCATGCTTGATTCGCCGGTTAACACCACCAGATCTCAAGGGTTATTCCAAGAAAAAGCCAATTTTTTGTTAGACGAAGACCAACCAAGCACATTCAACCAAGCAATGATGGAGCTAGGGGCCATTACATGCCGCCCTAAATCGCCATTATGTACTATTTGCCCCGTTCATATGTTTTGTGCTGCTTTTCAGACTGCTCGTCAAGATCAATTCCCATTAAGGTTACAGCGCAAACCAATACCTTCTTATCATCTGGTAGTGGCAGTGATTCATAAAGGCGACCAAATTCTGATCACACAGCGCCAAACAGATGGTCTGCTTGGTGGACTCTGGGAATTTCCAAATGGAGAGATAAATAACACCGAAGACCCACCAGAAGATGTATGTCGCCAAATAATTCAAGAGGATTTTAATCTACAGATTGAAGTCACCAGCTTTCTGACCCAGACCAAACACACCTACACACACTTTAAAACAACGATGGAAGTTTTTGAATGTCGCTATCAATCAGGTAAAATAGTACTTGGCCAAGCACAGGATTACCGATGGATCAAGACTGATCAGATCAATCAATATCCGTTGATTGGTGCTAACCATAAATTTCTATCGTTGATCTAGATCTGACAATGACTAACTGTTGCGGAGAGAATTCCATGGCGATTGGTCGTAAACCTCAATCAACTGGTATCCTTCTTCACCTGCACATGGTCCAAGAATGGCAATCACCTTTGCTGGTCGATCTGACACGTTAAAAGATGCATGAACAACATCGGCCGGAATAAAAACTGAATCGCCCACCGAGAGAATCCGCATTTCTGTTCCCAGCCACTGCTCAATTTCACCCTCTACAACGTAGATAACTTCTTCCTGATCCGGATGCTTATGAAAATTATGCCCAAAAGTAGGATCGAGTGTTACTTCAATAACAACCAGATCTTTGGCACCAGTCGTTGTTGGGCGACTTAACCACCCCATCACCCCCCAATCCAGTACATCACTTTCTCTCTCTGCTAGTGTAATAAATTTCCCATTCATGTCTCTTCTCCTATATAGATAGTTTTTATTAAGATTTCTGAAATGTTTATGGCGAAAGTCGTTCGACACACCAACTATCTATCGATTTTCGGTTATATCGCAGGCGATCACTGATTTGATTCAGTCGACCTTGCCAGAACTCAATCATGTTGGGATAAACTCGAAACCCACCCCAGTGTGGTGGAACCAATAGCTCTTTTCCTTCATATTCGACGAGTAAATCTTGATAAGTTTTTTTTAGAAACTCCCGATTCGGTACAACTTGGCTTTGTTTGGCAATTAGATCAACTATTTGCCTACTGATTGGTCGGTTATAAAAGTATGCTTCCAGTTCGGCTTGCGAGACCTGATGAACTTTACCTGTCACACGGACTTGGCGGTCAAGCTGTCTCCAATCAAACACAAGCGCAACATTTGGGTTCAATGCAATTTCCTGACTTTTCTGACTAGTAAGATCAGTGTAGAAAACGAAGCCTTCATTATTTGCTTCCCGAAGTATTACCATGCGAGCAGAGGGCAAGCCATCCGTTGTAGCAGTTGCCAAGGTCATCGCGTTTGGAAGCTCAATTTCCTCCTGTTTGGCCTGTTGTAGCCAGGCTTGAAATTGGATAATCGGATTTTCGGCGAGATCGCTCTCATCCAAACCAGCACGAGCGTATTTTTCGCGGATTCTTTCACCCATTATAAGTTATTCCACCTGGAAAGCACTCGTAAATTATATAAGGAGATTCAATAATTTCAAGTTAAAAAATAGTGTGGGATTTTAGAAAAACGTGTCTTTTATGTCATAATTCAGCTGTAATCAATCAAATGCATTCACCCAATTATGCATCTTTACTAAGGAAACGATGTGTGGTTAGTGGCAACAGCGGACTTCAAATTAGCTTTATCGGTTAGTAAAATAGTCATTCTTAGTTAAGTAATTGTAGTTGGGAGAATTGTGTTGTGTAAAAGCAGAATTCTTATTTTGAAACTGAGTATTAAGGTAATGTTGATTTTCTTTCAGATTTCGTAACAATATAGGTGTAATATAAGTTTCCTGTTTTCAGGAGATCGAGTCGAAATTTTATATTGAAACATTACGAACGTTCGACCAAATCCGTTCACAAAATCAAATCGCGGGTCATGATTTGACTAGTCAAGAAAAGATTTCTCGATGTGACGTCTATTTTGATACTTTAAGTACCCAACTCTTCAGTCGAAGAAAACCTCTCCGGCTTAGGCAAAATTAAGGGAAATACGCAGTGATATTTAAAGGTAAGGAATATAGGAAACCATGTCCGCAGAGGCTCGAAGAGGCAATTACCGAATCGCAGGTCCGGCATCTTCTAGATAGTAACTTGCCTAGTGCTTGCCAGGTTGAATCTATTCAAACTGCTATAATCTGTTTGGGGAGGGACTCGATACATCCCGTATTGTATGTGCAGAACAAACGATAGAAATGGCATCTTAATTCTAGATCAGCGAATCTCGAGATTTTGTTTTGATAGTATCTAGTATGCTGATATTAGTCGAAGCCATTTCTTTTAAGAGAATGAACTAGGCTAGAATTAAAAGAGGGAATCTGAAGTTTCATCAGGGAATTGCCAGAATATTATTTCATCAGTTAATTTAATTCCAAAACTTCCAGTCTAAATATGAACGTGGTGTTAAACTATTGAATGTATTTAATCTATGAAATGCTAATGGATTATCTGTGTAACTGAATTTATGGGAGAAATCTATATATGGCAAAGGCATGGCAAGTTGAAGGAATCATGCCACGAAGGAGTCTGGAAGAATGTGCACGAAGGATTATTACTACCCGGTTTCATGAAATGATGTCTTTCAAAGGGGGAGCGATTGATGGATCAGACATCGAGTTTGTACACGATATGCGCGTTTCCTCACGGCGGCTCCGAGCAGCTATGGATAATTTCGCTGACTGTTTTTCTCCAAAGAAGTTCCGTAAGTACTTAAAACAAACTAAAAATATCACTCGCACAATGGGGGTAGTTCGGGATCTAGACGTTCTCATCTTCCAATTCGAAGAAGACGCGAAATCTTTATCGGAAGATGAGCAAATTGGTGTTAAAAATCTTATTAGCCAATTACAGCGAAAGCGTGAGATGGCGAGAGAGCTCATGTTACTGATGTTTTCCAATTTAGAAAGAAAAGGATTCAATGAGAAATTTCTGAAGTTCTTCAAAGTGTAAACGAAGAGGTCAAAATGGCTAAAGCATGGAAAATTGAGGGATTGAAATCCCAAAAAAGTTATCGAAAGAATGCAAGTATTATTCTGCCAATCAAAATAGCAGAGGTGTACTCGTGGGATAAATACATTGATGATCCTCAAAATGTTGAAGAATTACACAATATGCGGATTTCTATTAAACGACTTCGTTATTCTATGGAATTTTTTTCTGTCAATTACGGGAAGAAATTTGGTGAGTTGATTCAAGTTTGGGTTGACTTACAAAGGTTACTCGGTGACATTCACGATTGTGACGTTGGCCAGGATGCCTTAATGGATTACCTGGAGGATCCTTCTCAAAGAGATAATGAAGGTGTAAATGTCATAGGTATCAACACGCTAATTCTGCGATATCGTCAGACGCGTCAAGAAAGGTACCAAGAATTCCTTACATATTGGACATCTCTTCAAAAAAAAGATTTTAAAGGGAATCTGCTAGGGATTATCAAAAAGAGCAACTAATGATGGAGAATGGGTTTATCCATTGACAACTGTATTATACGAGTATCAGTCTATGGTAGGTTTTGGATTGAGATGACTTTACTGTCATTTGTCAATCGAGTTAATGTGATTTTTGCTATAATTTCAAGGATCGCATGTTTGTCTTCCTTTCAATGTTTTTTTAGTGAGTCACTGTTTTTCCACAGAAAAATGTTCTTTTCTTAACATCAACTGGTATGTCTTCCACAAGTTACAATCGCTATGCAATAATTGACATTGGAACCAATTCTGTAATTCTGCTGGTTTGTGACGTTAATAATAGAACGCGAGAATACAAAGTTATCCTTGATACTACAGAGATTACGCGGCTAGGCCAAGGTCTGTATCCAACCCTGCACCTTCAATCGTCGTCTATAGACCGTACTTGTGCTGTTATTCGGCAATACCTGAGACAAACGGAAATCCTCGGTGTTGAGCAAACAGTTGCCGTCGGAACCAACGTTCTCAGAGTGGCTGAGAATGCCCGCAGTTTTATTGATCTTGTTCAAGATGAATTTCGGTTGGATGTCGAGGTGATTTTAGCGGATACTGAAGCGCACTTGTCCTATCTTTCAGTTCGAGAAGATCGAGCATTTCGAAGATTAGAAGCACATGAATTGATGGTAATAGATATCGGCGGAGGGAGTACAGAACAGGTTTTTTTAGATAATGGGGACTTGATCTGCCGCAGCGTTCCTTTTGGTGCTGTAAGCATCACAGATCAATTTGTGAAAAATGACCCACCAACCAACCAGGAAATACAAAAAATTGAGGTTTTTATTCAGGAAACCTTGATCAACCAAGGTTGGACAACACAATCTCAAGTGCCCATTTCGTTAGTAGGCATTGGTGGGACAATCGTCAATTTAGCCGTAGTTGAATCTGGATTGATAGAACCGGATTTGTCAGTTGTCCATGGCCAAGTACTTGATCAGAAAGAAATCTCAGATCAGATTGATCTGTTTCGGTCGCTGACAATTGATGACCTACGCCGAATTCCCGGATTAGAGGTCAAACGGGCTGATGTGATTCTGGCTGGGACATTGATCTTACGTGGCTTAATGAATCACGTTGGAGTTGATCATGTCTACGTTAGTACGCGTGGTGTCCGATATGGAGTGATGATTGATCGGTTCTTATCAGGCTGAGAGAAAAGTACGATGTCTATTTCAAATTATAGGTTTTCCTCTATTTCTATCACGTGTCTTCTAAGTTTAGTCTTGCACCTTCTTAGTATTCAATTGTCTGATGCTGTCCGTCGAGGTGCAGTAGATACCAAGACCATGATCATGTGTTACGAAAGAGATGGTGATTATGGTAGGGCGGCTTTATGGTATGAAGCGGCGGCCAATTGCCTGGAGATCATTTCTAGGCCAATGATGGAGATTACAATTAAGTATTACCAGCGTTATGGAATGGATAAGCTAGCTGAATCGGGTACTGAAGAGCTTGCTCAGATTGATAAGCAGCGTGAACAATATCTTAGATCTGCTCGGCTATGCTGGAAAAAACCAGTGACAGCCCAAGCGGTGATTGTCTCTGAACAAACCAAAATTGACCAATTTATTGAGGAATGGGTTTCTTATTATCCGAATCGGTTTTATAATTTTGGTCTCTATGTGGATCTCTTTGGAAAGCGGCAGCACCTACTTCTTCAGAAAGGTCATTATGCGGCTGCTCTGAATCTTGAAGCGGATTCGGCAGAGATGTGTGCGGATCTATACCTCAAAATAACAATTGCTTATTTCAAACGTCAGTTGGTAAAAGGGCATAGATTAGACGTTTATAGGTTGCTGATTTCGCAATATGAGAATGTTCATGATGTTCATCTCCGACGCGCGATTTTGTTGCGTCAGCTGGCAAGAAAGGGAAGTAGGATTCGACCATCAGAAGTCGCAGTGTGGAACGTCAAGGTGCCGAAGGTGAGAACAAGGTTAACAAGTTATCAGGCGACCAACATAGCGAAGTCGTGTGTGTCTGTGAAGTCAATCTTAGCATCCCATCAAGGGGTTAGAGCGTACCCGTGGTTCCAAGGATTTGCTTGGACGGTTAGTTTCTGCAACCATGGCTGGGGAAACTTGGTGACTGTAATTGTTGATGATAAAACAGGAGAAATTGTTGATATCGTCAACCAGAGTTGGGACTGAGGGGTATGTCTGTTGTAGACGGGATGGTTTTCTAGAATGGAGTTTTTGCTCTGAGTTGTTAATGAAAAAGGGGGGACAGTTTTATTCCCCCCTTTTTTCATTAACAATGAATGTTAAGCTTATCTGGTTTTCAAATCTGCCCAACTGGCTGCTAACTTACCTTGTGCTTGTACAGCCGTTCCACCTTTATGTGGATTATCACCAATATCATAAACGAGCACATTGTCATACCGCATTTGTTCGCCACCTGATGATCTGAAGCCCACAGCTCCAGTTGGGTATGACTTCTTTGGATCGGTCCAATCCCCGATCTTTCTCATTGCTGCTCCCGAAGGATCCTTCCAAAACTCTTCTGATTCTAAGATCCAGACCTTGAAATTAGTATCTTTGACAATCCACTTGGATCGATACCATACTTCAGGCTTTACTTTTAGCCCGCCAAGGAAAGGTTTAGGATCAACTGCCCAACCTTTGGTTCTAGTATGCCAGCGGACGTTATTAGGTGTGTGTCCGGAACCGTCACAGGAAATTTGGTGCATATAAAAATTATCGTTTATGTCCTGCCCACCAAAAACGAAACCGGTGATTTTCCCCTTAGCTCTAGCGAGAAAATCAGCTTCAAAAACAAAATTTTTGAAATCCTTTTTCTGGCTGAAATTCGCTTGACCACCGTCAATGTCAACAATACCATTTCCCAAAGCTTTTAGTTTTACTTGTGGTTTAATGATTTTCCATTCTTTCTTGGGAAGCCATTTGGATTCATCTAATTTCCCGCCTTCGAAGTCGTCTTTCAATAGAACCGCTGCATAGCTAGCAGTGACACTGAGGAAAGCAAACAAAGCGACGAGTATGCTAATTTTTTTCAACATTGAATAATACTCCCTTTATTTTTTTATATTTTATAATTTTAAGGGAGTTCAGTAAACTTCAAAGAACTCCCTTAAAGCTATGGTAGAACGAACTTAATCGCGAACTTTTAATCTACCCCACACTGTAGTGACTTTACCTGATGGTTTGACGGCAAATGGATCGTCACCAATATCATACACGAGGACGTTATCATATCGCATATGCTCACCACCTGATGCTCTGAAACCAATAGCACCTGAACGGAATTGTCTGGACTTATCAGTCCAATCAGCGATCTTTCTCATTTTGGCGCCACGTGGATCTTTCCAGAAATCTTCTGATTCTAAGACCCATACTTTAGTGTTAAAGTTGTTGACGAGCCATCTGGATCGATACCATACTTCAGGCGCTACTTCTTCCCCGCCGAGAAACTCTTCTGGGAAGACTTGCCAGGCACCTTTTAACCTAATATGCCAGCGTAGGTTGTTGGGTGTATGTCCAGAACCGGTAGCCGAAATTTGGTGCATATAAAAATTGTCAGCAACGTCCTGCGCCGCAAAGACAAAACCGGTGATTTTTCCTCCTTGTTTGGCATTGAAGTCAGCTTCAAAAACAAAGTCTTTAAAGCTATCGTCTCTGGAGATGTTAGCTTGGCCTCCTGCCGTGTCCATGATACCGTTTCCTAGTGCAGCTATTTTCTCCTCCGGTTTCATGATCTTCCATTCAGGTTTAGGAAACCATTTCTTTTCGTCTAATTTTCCCCCTTCAAAATCTTCTTCAAACAAGATTTTCGCCTGAGAAATTTGGGACGTTACAATTAAACATAGGACTATCAAAACGAATGCAAAAACATTTTTTGCATTGTAAATCATCTTACAAAGCACCTCCACTCGGAATTTAGTGATTTGTCACAGTATACTGATGTATTGTAATACAATTTCTTGTACATGCCAACCAATAAATTAAGCCTGGTTTGAAATATATGATATTTATGGCTTCCGCTTTATCTGTAAACTTTTACTTCTGCCCAATAGGTGGTTAGTTTCTTTGTAGGGTTGACTGCCATTCCTTTGGCTTCAAAGTTTTGTTGAATTTCTTTTTGAGATAGTGCCCTATTATAAATAGTAACTTCGTCAATCAAACCAACAAAACCACCATCCCCAGCATGGCCTATTTCTGTCTCAGTGCCACCGTTAGTTTGGAGAGGTCCAGGACGTCCCATCTCCAACTCCCCTTTACCATCGAGGTAGAGTAGTTGCTTTTTTTTATTAATGACTCCCGTAAGATAATGCCATTGTCCAGGTTT
>DTUY01000018.1:0-1249 GCA_012963885.1 Candidatus Poribacteria bacterium
ATATGTCAACAAAATCACGAATTGTTTTAGTTGCTGGTAGTGCCAGTCACGGAAGTGGTTCTCACGAACATCCCGGCGGGTGCTTGCTGCTCGCCGATTTGCTCAACGAGAATGTGGATGGTGTTGAAGTTGTGGTTGCCCAAGGCTGGCCTGCAGAACAGAGTGTTTTCAAGGATGCAGCTGCCATTGCCATCTACTCGGACGGTGGAGTAGGGCATCTTATCCTGCCCCATCTAGATCAAGTATCAGGGTTGATTAAGCGTGGAATAGGGCTGGTCATGATGCATTACGCTGTAGAAGTGCCTAAGGGAGAACCAGGTGACTGTTTCCTTGATTGGATTGGAGGTTACTTCGAAACCCATCTTTCGGTTAATCCGCATTGGACGGCAGACTTTGTATCCTTTCCCGAGCATCCCGTGACAAGAGGATTAGAACCATTTTCGTTAGATGATGAATGGTACTATCACATGCGGTTTCGTCAAAACATGCAGGGCGTTACACCTTTGCTCAGTGCGCACCCACCGGCCTCAACACTTGAGAGGCCAGATGGTCCGCATAGTGGCAATCCTCATGTTCGTAAAGCGGTTGCCAACAGGGAACCTCAGCATCTCGGTTGGTGTACAGAGCGAGATGATGGAGGACGGGGAATTGGATTTACCGGGGGGCACTTCCACCATAACTGGGCTGACGATCAGCTGCGCAAATTTATGCTCAACGCCATTGTCTGGGCGGCTCAGGTAGACGTGCCTGCAGGGGGTGTCTCAACACCAACTCCCACGCCGGGGGAACTCGAAGCCCATCTAAATTTGTAGAGAATATATTTTTGGAAACTCCCAGAATCCCGCTAGTTTCTCTCCCTAAAAAGTGGGAAATTGACTGTTTCTTAGAAAGTAATATTGAATATGATACCTTGATCCGGCAGGTTATGGAATCCAGGATCCCTTTGTTGGTGGTTTAGGAAAGGACTTTTTTGAAAACCGTATCATCCGTACAGCCTAGGAAAATCTGATCTTGGCAGCATGAAGAACTACCGTATTGGCATAACAGTCGATCAAATTAAGAAGCACCAGTTGGTCACTTCGGTTAAGGCTAAAGTGACTGGTCCAGAATATAAAAAGCACGTTGCAAGGTTTGGGCTGAAAGACGCATATGAATTGGAATCGATGCCACCTGGAATACTGGAAGACGAAATCGGGGGCAATCAAGCAGATTTTTGATAGGGAAACCTACGATCAGCAATACCAAAAAT
>DTUY01000018.1:1349-1922 GCA_012963885.1 Candidatus Poribacteria bacterium
GTTGTTGATAAACTTCTTTCAAGCGGCACTGGACTAAATTTTTCAAACCCATCGTTCATCATGCTTTTTATCTCTTTCGGACTTAAAGCTCGATTGAAAATGCCGACTTCATCAAGCACGCCTTCAAATGTACGGCCTGAGGGACTATTTCCCAGTAGAACTGGAAGATCTGTTTCTGTGCCAGGTCCCTTTCCCGCGTCATGCTTTGATATCTCTTTGCTATCAATGTAAAAGATTACATCCTTACCATCCCAAGTTACGGCGAAATGGTGAAACTCATCATAGAAAGGATCAAGCTGGGTGGTCTTATCAGTCACATCAAACTTTCCCCCGGGCCGGTTTACGATGAATCGCAAAAATTTCCCGGCATTCACATCAACCAGAAATGTCCAAGAATCCTCATGCCCTTTGGTGACAAACCGAGGATACACGCTGGTACCAGTGCCAGTCATCTTCGCCCAAACCGTACAAGTCATGGCTTCCATGCCGTCCAAGTCGTCGTGATCTGCCACTTCAACGAGTTCCGCGTTATCTTTGCCAGCAAAAACCAATCCTCGACCAATTTTTCCAGTG